>NZ_JBSVZD010000041.1:0-12502 GCF_054051725.1 Petrotoga sp. DB-2
AATAATAAAAAAGATCAAAAGACAGATTTTTAATACCATTTTTTAAGTTTCATAACTATACATATTATACGAGGGGGTTATGAGTATGAAGAAAAAGTGGTTAGTAGTTATGTTAGTAAGTTTTTTAAGTGTTTTTGTACTTTTTGGATGTTTACCGACTCAGTCGGAAGAAGAACCCGAAGAATCACCAGAAGAGCAGCCAGTAGAACCAGTGGAACCAGTCATGTTAAAAGCGTATCTTCCTGAATCAACGCCAGCGACCGCTACTATTTATTTGATGGGAAGTTACAACGTGGATAGTAACAACAACTGGATTTTTACTGATGCAGCAACATCTGAAGTAAAAACAGAAGGTGAGCAAATGTATGCAGAATTCGATATTTCAAATTTGTTCGACTATGCTGATTATCCAGTATTTTATAAGTACACCTACGATGCTACTTGGACTTGTGTAGAAACAGATGCAAGTGGAGGTGACATCCTCAATAGAAGATTGGACGTAGCTCCTGAAAGTGATGTTGTGGAGGTCGTTCTTAATTGGAAAGGGATGGATCCCATCGATTATACTGATTTGCAACAAGAGGTAACAGTTAATTTCGTTGTACATGTACCAGAAGGAACTGAAAGCGATGTAATATATATGAAAGGGTTGAATGGAGACTGGGATAACTCATTAATTTTGAACAAAGATGCTGATACTGGGTATTATACAACCGAGGCAACAACTACCTCTTATACCATACAAGAATATAAGTTCACACTATCTGAGGATTGGACTATTCCTGAAGGAGATGCCAATGGTGGACCTCTTTATGACAATAGAATAATTATTTTAACCGATGATGTGACAATTGAAAATGTTATAGAGAGTTGGGAAAATTAAAAAAGCATTAAAAAACCAAGAAGAAAGTCCTTCGGGGCTTTCTTCTTTCAATAACGGAGGTGAATTTTTTGAAAAAGAAAATTTTCTATGTACTTGTGGGCGTTCTCGTTATATTTACCTTATCTGGTTGTATGATGAACTTACTCGATATTACTCTTGATCCAGGGATTTATTTGGGTTACCCCAAAAATAACAATATACCCACTACGAGCGATCTTTTAGTCTACGATGAAAGTTTGGAGCTTTATACAATCACCATACCCACTTCAGATCTCACATATACAGAAATAGATGAAGGAGGGACGATATTTGAATTAAGCTATTACAAGATCTTCTACGTTAAAAGTGATGGCAGTAATATAGCGTCTGCTTCGATACCTATTTGGAAAGACGTAGTAGAAAATAATAATTTGGAGCAAATAACCATTTACTTAGATAAAGCAAAGATGGAAGAAGGTAAAGTCGTAGGTGCTGGAGATGATACCAAATTATTGCAAGATTGGTATTTTGCAGGAAACTGGGGAGCAAAAACTTGGGATGAGGATGCTATAAAGTTTGAAAGGCAAGGAGATGTTTTAGTAGCAAAAATCAACAAAGAGTTCAATGCGAATGATACAATTGCATACAAGATAAAGCCGACTCCAGGTTGGCAACCTTGGCATATGATATTCAACGGAGAAGTTTATTCTGATCAGTCTGACGATGCAGTTTATACTTTAAAAAGCGATACCGACGAACTTACCGTTAAATTTTATCCTAGGATAAGTTACATAGAGTTTGAAGAAAAGTGAGGTGAATTTGGTGAGAATTAAAAAAACTCCATTAATTTTTTTGATGATTGTAATCACAACCGTTTTCTTTGGAAGTGTCAATCTCAATGGGAGCGTCGAATTAAATTTAAATTATGATTACTCAGATGAAGAGGAAGCCTCGTTCTATGATAATTTCAACAAAGCAGATCTTTATTTTAAATTCTTTGGTGAAGGTTTACGCGGTGAATTCAATTTAAACAAGGATTCAAGCGATCAGTTGTGGGTTTCTTCTTCTGAATTTACCTATGAATTAGAGAACTTAGATCTCACTACTTATTGGAACAGAAAAAGTGTTTCAACGGATGATTGGTTGAAAATAATCAACAATGAAAAGGTTGGATCCGTGAATGGTCTAAAGATGTATGCTGATTTAGATAGCTTTGGTAATCTGGATTTCTATGCGGTGGATAAAAGTGGGTATCTTTTCAATTTGTTGCATTATAGACTTCCCGGGTTTGGCGGAATAAATTCTAGCGTTTTATATTTGAAAGATTACAAAAACGAATCATCTGATTATAATGAGATGATGGGATTTGATTTCGATGTTGGAACTTTTGAAGGGTTAAAACCTTACGGAGAAGTCATTCTTTCTTATCAGCAAGATGTAGAAACCGCTTCATATAATATAGAAGATAATTATCTTTTGTTTGGTGGGGTAAGGGGAGAATTAGGTGAATTCGAGTATAATTTCAATACCACATACATTTCAGATGATTTTTATAGAGAATATTCTCCAGATAGTTTGATGGAAAACATTTATTTGGAAGGTTCTTACAGCGATATAAGAGTGACAAATAAATTGGAGTTAGATTTTGGCACCGATATTTATATAGATAGGCTTAGAACCAATTTATACATCGATAATTTAGAGTTGTATGTATCAGGAGATTTCGATGGTACCTTCTCCGATTTCGTGATGGATGGATCAGAGATGTCAATTACCTATAGTCAAGATCTTTCTATCCCGTTTTTAACTTCCTACAAAGCATCAGTTTACAAAAGAGGATGGGAAGATGATTGGAGCGATATCACCTCTTACAAACCTTTTAGACTGTATTTAGAAGGAAGTTATGACATTTTTGATTTTAAAGGTAATATTAAATATGCTTTTGGTAATCCCGTTTCAGAAGAATCTTTTCAATCGTTGGGAGAACTTTATTACGTAGATATTTCAAGGAACTTTGATCAATTTTCAGCTATGGCAAAAGTTCAGTATATACAAGGGATCATCGAGAAATATTTCACTGCCTACGGCGAGATCACCTACTATGTGCCAAAAGGTAATGTCAAATTTTATATAGGCAATGGCGACTTTGACAATGTTTTATCGTTTAAAAAACAAATAGGTGTTACTACTACTTTCAATTTTTAAAAAATAGGGAAAATATGGAGGTGGAAAGATGAAAAAAATAGTTTTTGTTCTTTTATTTTCTTTGTTGGTAGTGGTTTCTTTCTCTAAGGTGTATGTTGAGGATGGCAAAGTAATTTTTGAATATGAAAATGAAACCGCTGATACAGTATTTTTAGCAGGGTCTTTCAATAACTGGAGTACGACCGCTTGGGAAATGGAATACAGTGATGGAGTTTGGATTTATGTAGCAGATGATTTACAACCGGGTGTTTATGAATACAAATACGTAGTAAATGGCACGGATTGGTACGAAGATCCGGAATCTCCTGACTATATTCCAGACCCATATGGAGGAAGGAACTCTTCCTTTGAGTTGGTTTTAGTGGATGGAGAGTTGCAAATCGCTGCTCCTGCGGTTGAAGCAGCAGCAGAGAGTGCGTCCATTCTTTCGGGAGAATATGAGTTTAATTTAAAAGCCAAACTAGAGAAAGAGACAGGGTTTTTTAGCGATCCAGTTGTTTCTAATGAGGTTATATTGGGTATAAATCCAGATGTTGAAAATGCCGATTTAGAATTAAAAATAGGAGCTTCATCTTCTAACTACCAGTTTAAGTTTTATGGTATGAAAGCGTTATGGATACAAGATATGTATTCTTTGGGTGCATTTTATAAGACGGAAGTAAATTCAAAATATAATTTTGATTATGAAAATCCAGAAGAGAGTTTTGCCGGTTTTGCTATTTTCTTAAATTGGAACAATTTTGATTTAGGATTAGATCTATTTTCTCAAAACGATGAGCTTAAATCGGGAATCTTTGGTTCTTATTCCACTGACAAGTACGCTCTAAGTGCTTTGTTCGATACCTTGGATGCAACTTCTTTGGTTGTTAGGGCTGATGCATTCGGTTTATACGCTGAAGTCGATCTCGAAGATTTTGAATTCGATAACGTGTCAGTAGGTTACGAGAAAGAAGATACTCTTTCTGTTAGGTTGAAATATTCAAATTCAAATAATGACATAACTACTGAAGCCACAGCAAATTATCGAAGTTTTGATTTAGACGCAGCTGTTTATTATGAAATGGAAGACAGCAATTTTTATGCTCTTAAGGTTGGTGGTGGTTACGAGTTCTTAGAATCTTTTAGAATTGGTGGAAATGTTTACTACAACGCAAATGAGAAGTGTGGATACGACGTTAACTTCAAAGCAACAAATGAAGAAATGCCAGTCAAGTTAATGCTATTATTTGGTAATATAATAGACACAACAGATTTAGCAACTTTTGATGAGGATAAGTACCTTTCGATATCAATGGTTGCAGAATTTTAGCTAATCTCTCCCTTCTACATATACAAAAAGAGATCTTTGTTTTTGATAATTATCAATTCAATAGGGACTGTCAAACAGTCCCTATATTTTTATAAAAAAATAAGTATTCTTAACTTTTATTTTTGCAGCAGGAAATTTTTCTTCTGCTATCTTGGGGTTGTCTAGGATTTCATCTATTACTTTCTCTTTCCCTTTGTATGAACTTAGAAAAAGGATATTTCTTGCGTTGTTCAGCAATTTGTACGTGGCGGTAATTCTCGGTACTTTTGGTGTTCCAGATGGTGGTGTGGCAGTGAATAACTTTGTATTTTCTTCTAAAGTGTCACTTGAAGGGAACAAAGATGCTGTGTGGCCATCTTCTCCTATTCCTAGTAGTATTAAATCAAAAACGGGATTTTGTGTTCCAAAAAAGTTGATTATTTCTTTTTCGTACTCTTGTGATGCTTTTTCTATAGGTAGTTCTGTTTTTATCCTATGTACATTATTTGTAGGAATATTAATCTTGCTTATTAGAAAATCGTATGCCCATTTGAAATTACTTTCTTCACTTTTTTGATCGACGTATCTTTCGTCTCCCCAAAAAATGTGGACTTTCTCCCAATTTATTTTATTTTTGTACTCTGATGCCAATTTTTCATAAACAGGAAGTGGTGTTCTTCCGCCTGAGAGCATTAAGGTGAATAATTTATTTTCTTCTATGCTTTTTTTATATAGTTTATAAATTAGGTTTGCGGTCTCTTTGTGGAACTTTTGGGGATCTTCAAAAAACTTTGCTTGCATATAAATCCTCACTTTCAAAGTCTAAGTTTCGCCAACTTCTATTATCTTTTGCTAATAACTCAAAAGATTCTTTTGGTCCCTAGGTACCAGCTTTGTATAATCTCAGCCCATTATGTTTTTCTTCTTCCCATTTTTCTAAAACAGGGGTGAAGATTTTCCAAGAAATTTCCATAGCGTCACTTCTTACAAAAAGTGTTTGATCACCCAACATGGCGTCCAAAAGGAGCCTTTCATATGCATCAGGACCTTTGAATTTGAAGAATTCGTCATAATTGAAATCCATTGTTAATGTATTTAAACAAAGCTTGGAACCGGGTTGTTTGGCTTGGATCTTCAGTGAAAACCCTTCGTCTGGTTGTATATTTAGAATGAGAGCATTTTTTTCTAAGGTTATATCATTTTTAGCAAATATTGAATGGGGAACGTCTTTAAAGATTATGGCGATTTCTGTAACTTTTCTTTTCAACCTTTTTCCTGCCCTTAAATAGAAAGGCACCCCACTCCATCTCCAATTATCAATTAAAAATTTAGCCGCTACAAATGTTTCTACAAAGGAGTTTGGATTAACATTCTTTTCTTCTGTATAAGCGGGAACTTCTTTACCATTTATCACTCCATCAATGTATTGACCTCTTACAAAGTATTCGTCTATCTTGTCTTTTTCAAAAGGCCTTATAGTCTTCAATAGTTTCGTTTTTTCGTCTCTAACACTTGTATCTTCAAGGGAAGCTGGTGGTTCCATAGCTACCAGAGTCAAAAGTTGCATCATATGGTTTTGAAACATGTCTCTTAATAAGCCAGCTTGTTCAAAATAACCCGCCCTGTGTTCAACACCTAATGTTTCAGCTACGGTTATCTGAACGTTATCTATGTATTTATAATTCCAAATAGGTTCAAAGACAATGTTTGCAAATCTAAGCATCATTATATTTTGAACGGTCTCTTTACCAAGATAATGGTCAATTCTGTATATTTGGGATTCATTTAGATACTTATGAAGCTCTTCGTCTAATTCTTTTGATGTGTTAAAATTACTGCCAAAGGGTTTTTCTATAATTATTCTTGAATAAGAATTTTCGCTTTCTTTGGTCAAATTAAATTTTCCCAAACGTTTAATTATTTCTAAATAGACATTTGGCGGTGTGGAAAGATAAAAAAGATGATTTCCGTGTGTCTCAAAGATTTTATCCAAATAATTTAATTTATTTTTTAATTCCACATAAAGGGCATCATCGTCATAGAAACCAGAAGTATAAAAAACCTTTTCAACAAACCTTGAAATTATATAGCTATCCTCGTTTTCTTGCAATAATCTATTTTTGATTTCTTGACGGTATTCCTCATCAGTGAATTTAGATCTTGCTATTCCCAGTAAGAAAAATTCGTTAGGCAATAGGTTCTTTTTGAACAAAGTATATATAGAAGGGATCAATTTTCTAAAAGTCAAATCTCCGGAGGCTCCAAATATAATTAAAGAAGAAGCTCCAGGTTTTATTTCTTCACAAATATTTTTTCTTGAAAGATGCTTTGTTATTTGTTCCATGTACTAATGTCCACCTCTTTGTTTAGAATATTTTATTGTCCTTAAAAACACTAAAAACTACTTTAATTAGTTAAATCTAGTCTGCTTTAGCGCCCCTTCGCCCCGCTCCCCACCCACAGTTAGCCCACAGTGTTTATAGAATATTTTATAAATTAATTGTTATTTGTATTATAACACGACAAAAAAGATAGCAATTTACAGAATGATGAATTATTTTAACTTACCATTTTGTGTTTTATCAGATAAAGATCTGTTAACATAACTGTGGTAACGATGATAAAAGTAGTATAATATCCCATAGTTTGAATGAATAATCCACCGATTGTGGGCATAATTACTGTCATGAAATTCAAAGTACCTCTTACTCCTAAATAAATAGATCTCTCCTCTTCAGGAGCTATCTCCAAAAAGTATGGGTCGAAACCTACCCTTCTTCCGCTAATAACAAAACCTACTAGAAAAAAGACGGTAGAATATAAATTAGGTCCAAAGAAAGATAATACGATAGCAACTATTGGTATAATGGCTCCCAAAAATATACACGTGGAAACAACTGTTTTAGAGGAATATTTTTTGAAAATATATCCCCAAAAAATGTTGGAAAAAATAGTGCCTATTATTTGAAAAAGCAAATAGCGTCCGACATAACTTTCAGAAATTAAAAAAATATCTTTAGCAAAAACTATGTAAAAAGGCAAAATCATTAAGCTGAAACTTGACAAATTCTCCACGATTATAAAATGTAAAAAATGTTCGTCTTTTTTTAAAAGAACAGGGATTTTTTTGATAAAGGTTTTTAGAGGTTCTTTTTGTTGATTGGTAACTTTTGCTTGGGGTTCCTTTATAAACCAAAAAGCCAAGGCAGCGATAAATAAACCAGCAGATCCTATTGAAAAAGAAAGAGTGTAATTTAAGGGATATTCGATATAACCTGGACTAAAAATTTTTGCAATTATTAATCCACCTAAAAGAGCTGCAATACTACCAAAAAATTGTTTGTAAGTATAAACCTTACCACGTTCTTCTTTTTTAAAAATTTTACCGATGATGTCTGTATACGCAAGTCCTGCAAAGCCACCACTTATCGAAAAAAGGAATATCCAAAAAAATAAACTAATTATTACTATCAAAGGACTCCTTTGCGCAAAGTAATAAGTGAACAGTGCCATTCCTAAAAAAGAAATACTCCTCAAATAGATGCCTAGCATTAGAAATTTCCTCTTATATTGATAATATTGCATAAAATAACCAAATATTGCGTTGAAAAATAATGGAGCTCCCAACAGGATAGAGTACAGTACACCAAAAATAATTTTATTATCGGTTAATTCCGTAATTAGAGCAGGAAAAACTGTGTTAAAGTCTATCATAGACATAGTCAAAGACAAGAAAAATCCATGCCAAATAAAAACAAATAAACTTAAGTTGAACCTTTGTGAAAAACTTTTTTTCATAGATTTTATCCTCCATATACAATTTGTAAAGTGAGCGCCAGTTAGCCTTAAGCATAAAATAGGCGGGTTCATGTGCTATAATATATTTTGAAGAAAAAAGAGGCAAAAATGTCCTCATTTATTCAATTATACCAAACTTAGAACGACAAAAAATAAGAGCAATTTAGTAAGTTAACCTTAAAATAAAACGTAAAAATTCAAAGGAGGAAGGAATTATGAATGGTTCTATAAAAATTAGCGACAGTATTTACTATGTTGGGGTAAACGATAGAGATACGCAGCTTTTTGAAAGCTTATGGCCTCTTGATAGAGGGGTTAGCTATAATTCTTATTTAATCTTAGATGAAAAAACAGCTTTAATCGATGGGGTTAAAGAATCGAAGGTAACTGAATTTTTTGATAAAATCAAGAATCTTTTAAACGGTAAGCCTCTTGATTATTTAATCATCAACCACATGGAGCCTGATCATTCTGGGACTATTCCAGAACTTTTGCAAAAATTTCCTAATTTAAAAATTGTTGGTAATAGAACCACTTTTCAATTTATAGAAAACCTCTATAAGGTTGAAGATAATTTTCATGAGATAAAGGATGGTGAATCTCTGAACTTAGGAAAGCATAATCTGAAGTTTTACTTAACTCCGATGGTTCATTGGCCAGAAACGATGATGACCTACGATGAAACGGATAAAATTTTGTTTTCTGGTGATGCCTTTGGGGGTTTTGGGACCTTAGACGGGGGAATATTCGATGATGAAGTAAAGGTGGATGTCTTCGAAGATGAAATCAGAAGATATTTTTCTAATATAGTTGGAAAGTACTCTCCTATGGTACAAAGGGCATTAAAAAAATTGAATGAGGCTAATATAGATATAAAAATAATCGCTTCTACCCATGGACCAATTTGGAGGAAGAATCCTGAGAGAATTTACTCTTTGTACGATAAATGGAGTAAATATGAGACCGAAGAAGGGGTTGTAATAGCTTACGGATCGATGTATGGAAATACAGAAGAGATGGCTGACTATGTTGCAAGGAAATTGGCTGAAGAAGGTATTAAAGAGATCAAAATAATGGATGTATCAAAAACCCATATTTCTTATATAATTAACGAGATTTGGAGATACAAGGGAGTAATCTTTGGAAGCTCAACATATAACCAAGGTCTTTTCCCATACATGGAATCATTGGTTCAATGGCTATCCCATACCAATATAAAAAATCATGTTTTAGGTATCTTTGGTACTTATGGTTGGAGCGGTGGGGGAGTTTCGACACTGGTTAAGTACAATGAGCAAATGAAATGGCCGCTTGTTGCTGAGCCGATAGAAGCAAGATTATCTGCTAAAGAAGAAGATTTTAAGAAATTAGCTGAATTGGCAAAAGCGATGGCAAAAGAGGTAAAATTAGCTTGACTTTCAAAAAATAATATGATAATATTAGTTAAATTAATAAGTTTTGATTCCTTATCGAGAGAGGCGGAGGGACTGGCCCGAAGAAGCCCGGCAACCTGCATAATTTAACAAAATTATGCAATGGTGCCAAATCCTGCAGAGTAATTCTGGGAGATAAGGAGAGGATAAAAGTTGTAAAAATACACCTCTTCCATTCTACCGGAAGAGGTTTTTTATATATAAAGTTCTAATTAGAGAAAGTTTTTAAAGAATAAGATTTTGATTTTAAAAGGGTTACGGGGTGAAAGGGAACAGGGAACTAAAATATATTTTACGAGGGAGGGATTTAGTATGAAAAAAAGTAAGAGTGTGGTAAAGGTTTTGGCTTCATTATTTGTTTTTTTAACATTGCTTTTCGTTGAAGGATATGCTTTGTTTGGTTTTGGTGGTAATACTTTCAAAGTTGGAGCTACTCCAGTTCCCCACGCCGAGATTTTAGAGTTTGTAAAAGATGATTTCAAAGAAAAAACGGGTGTCGAACTTGAGATAGTAATTTTTACAGATTATGTTCAACCTAACTTGGCTTTGGAAGATGGTTCTATAGATGCAAATTATTTTCAACATGAACCATATTTAGAAACTTTTAAAAGGGAACGTAATCTGCCAGACTTAGTATCTGCTGCTAAGATCCATGTTGAACCTATGGGATTTTATTTGAAAAAAGATTTAAAAGACCTCAAAAATGGCGATTTAATCATAATTCCTAACGATGTTACCAACGAAGGTAGATCTTTGTTACTTCTTCAAGAGCACGGTATAATTAAGCTTAGGGAGAGAGAAGATCCGTTAGTGGCAACAATCAAAGATATCGTTGAAAATCCATATGGTTTAGAATTCAAAGAACTTGAAGCACCATATTTGCCAAGAACTTATAAAGAAGATAAAAATGTTGTTGGGGCAGTTATTAACACAAATTATTCTATAGAAGCTGGGTTAAATCCATTGGAAGATGCGGTATTTTACGAAGGATCCGAATCTCCATATGCCAACATAATAGCGGTGAAGGAAAGTCGTGTCGACGATGAACTAGTAAAAGCTTTGGTTGAAGTACTAACAACAGATAAGGTGAGAGAATTTATTTTAGAGAAGTACAATGGTGCCGTAGTACCAGTATTTTGAGCAATCATAAAATAATGCAAAAGGAGAAACGCAGTTGTTAAAAATACAAAATCTTAATCTCGTATATGATAACAAAAATCATGTCTTAAAAAACGTAAATTTTTCAGTAGAAGATGGAGAAATTTTGGGGATTATAGGGTTATCTGGAGCGGGAAAAACCTCTCTTTTGAGAACGTTGAACCTGCTCCAAGCTCCTACTTCCGGGGAGATTTTCTTGGATAAAGTAGATATAACGAAATTAAATACAGATCAGTTGAGAAACGTAAGAAAAAAGATTAGTATTGTATTTCAACATTTCAACTTGTTAAGTTCTAGAACGGTATTCGAAAATGTATCTCTTCCCCTTGAAATTGAAAAGGTACCTAAAAAGGAAATAGAAGTTCGTGTTAATAAAATATTGGAAGATGTGAATCTTCTTCATAAAAAGGATTCTTATCCTTCACAGTTATCGGGAGGAGAGAAGCAAAGAACAGCTATAGCAAGAGCATTGATAAATAATCCTGATATTGTTTTGTTTGATGAACCCACATCATCTTTAGATCCAAGTACAACACAGAGAATCTTAGATCTCATATTGGAAATCAATAAGAGTATGAAAAAGTCAATTTTGATTGTTACTCATGAAATGGACGTGATCAAAAAGATTTGTGATAAGGTCGTTTATTTAAAAAATGGAACGGTTGATTTTTTTGGTAAAGTCCACGAATTTTTTATTGAAAAAGAAAATGAACTGAATAAAGAATTTTATCAAGAAATAAACATAGATTGGGAAAGGGTAAAAGAAGTGGTTAAAGGAGAAAATCATAGGTTGATAAAGATAGTTTTTTGGGGAGAAAAGACACATGAACCTATCTTACATAATATCACTAAAAAATATGACATCACATTGAATATGCTTTACGGTAAGATAGAACATTTGAAAGACAATCCCTATGGGACATTAATAGTTGAGGTTATTTCTGATCATAAGGAAATGGAAAAGTTTTTAGAAGAGCTCTCTGCCAATGTTTACAAAGTTGAGGTGTTGAAATAAATGATCCAAGATCTATTTATAGCTACTCTTGAAACGCTATACATGACTTTTGTTTCTGGTTTTATAGCTATTCTGTTAGGTATTCCTTTGGGTATAGCACTCTACATGTTGTCTAAGAGTGATAAGAAAGCTGCAAAAACCTGGTATACCGTTTTAGATTGGATTGTCAATATATTTAGATCAATACCTTTTATCATCCTTATTATTTTGATAATCCCTTTAACTAGATTATTAACAGGAACAATAATTGGTTCAACTGCGGCGATTGTTCCGCTATCCATAGCAGCGATTCCATTTATGGCAAGATTGGCTGAAACTTCTTTTAACAATCTTTCACAAGGATTACTAGACACGTCAGTATCTATGGGTATGACCAACAGACAGTTTATATTTAAAGTATTACTACCTGAAACTGCGCCAGAGATGGTTTCAAATATTACTTTGTTGATTATAAACTTAATAACTTACACAGCTATAGCAGGCGCCGTGGGAGCAGGAGGCCTTGGTGCAATGGCGATAAATTACGGATATCAAAGGTTTAGAATGGATGTTCTTCTATACGACGTGGCTATATTAATCTTCTTAACTCAGATAATCCAATTTGTTGGGTCAAGGTTGTCGAACTCTTTGAGAAAATAAAAAGCCAGGAGATTCCTGGCTTTTAATGTGGTGCGCCCAGCATGCGCAGTAGCTAAGCGGTGAAAGTCCGCTGTGGGCCAGGTAGCGGGAACCACTAGTCGAAG
>NZ_JBSVZD010000042.1:0-10697 GCF_054051725.1 Petrotoga sp. DB-2
GACGGTTAAGCCGTATCGTGCCGATGGTAGTACGCTAAGACGTGTGAGAGTAGGTATCGCCCCCTTCTCTTTTTTTTAAAGTAATATATTTTGACTTATTTGTATTTTCTCACCCCTTAAAAAAATACCGCATCAGTCAGTTAGATGCGGTATTTTTCTTATTCTTACTTATTTTAATGAGTGAATATCGATTTTCCATCCGGTAATTTTTGCTGCTAATCTAGCGGTTTGACCGCCCTTTCCCACAGCTAAAGAAAGTTGATTCTCAGGGACGTAAACAAAAGCAGTTCTTTCGTCTTCGTTAAGAATTATATTTTTTACTTCAGCAGGGGCAAGAGCGTGCTTTATAAAAATTTTAGGATCTTCTGAATATTCTATAATATCCACTTTTTCATTTTTTAGTTCTTTTAGTAGCTCACTAATTCTTGAGCCTTTTTCACCGATACAAGCACCTACAGGATCAACTCCTGGCATGGAACTAACAACAGCAACTTTAGTCCGTATTCCTGGTTCCCTGACTATTTTTACAATTTTTATGATACCTTCTTCTATCTCGGGTACGATAGATGATAGTAGTTCTGTAATGAGTTCAGGTGCTGTTCTTGAAACCATAATTTTTGGGCCTTTTGATGTGTTTTGAATGTTTTTTATGTAGACTTTTACAAGTTCTCCGCTTTTAAAGGTTTCTCCAGGAATTGTCTCTTTCATAGGGAGTTTGGTCTCTAATTTTCCTATTCTAATGTCAATATATTCATCACTGACTTTAATTATTTCGGCGGTTGAAATTCTATTTTTTAAAGCTACGTATTTATCAAACAAGTTTTTCTTTTCTAGTTCCTTCAAATTTTGAAGTATGACTTGTTTGGCTGTTTGAGCGGCAACTCGTCTAAAATCCTTTTTAAGATTAATCTTTTTTCTTACCATTTCACCTATTTCTATTTTTGGATTAATTTTTTTAGCTTCTTCCAAAGAAATTTCTTCTTTAGGGTTTTCAACTTTTTCAACGACTTTCCATAATTGATAAACATTCAATTTTGTTAGATTTTTATCAATTTCAATTTCAACATTTTTTGCCCCATAATTTTTTTTGTATGCACTTTTAATAGATTTAGCTATAATATCGACCAACGAGTCTCTACTTATACCTTTATCTCTTTCTAAGGCATCTATGGCTTCTAATAGATTTAAGTTCAATGTTCTACACCTCCTATATCTTTCAAATTTTACAATTCAATTTCTAAATTGGCTTTATCTATTTCTATTAAATCAATGTTGAATAATTTTCCAGAATCTTTTTCAGTAATTTTAATCTGATCTTCCGATACATCTTCAATATACCCAATTAATACAGGGTGTTTCTTTTCTTTACCTTTTAAAATAAATTTTGCTAATTTTCCTTTGAATCTTTCGTAATCTTTTTTGCCTCTCAATTTTCTATCGAGTCCAGGAGAACTAACTACTAACTCATAACTCTTGTCAAAGAGATCAATTTCGTCTAACCAAGGGTCGAAAGCCTTGGAAAACCTTTCACAATCTCCTATGGACACGTATTCGTCTGCTTTATCGATAACAATCTCTAGAATTTTATTTTTATTACTACCTTTAATTAAGATATCAAAAATTTCAAGACCCAACTTAGAAGCAACGTTATCGGCTTTTTCCCATATTAACTGTTTAATTTCTTTGTTGGTTAACATGGCATTCACCCCTTTCATTTCAAAAAATATTTTTTATAAAAAAGCTCGAGGGCAAAAAGCCCTCGGCACTCATTTTGTTAATTAATTTTCTTTAAATTACCACTAATATTATATCATAAAAAAAATAAAAATCAAGACCATCTAAAAAATTCTATTTTTAATTTTCCATATAAATAAATTATAATATGAAAGAACTAAAACCGCAGTAGGGCAAAGGAGCCCTATATATCGAGTTTTTAAAGACAACAAATTTTGGAATTTAAGGAGGATTTAGAAAATGGCTGATATGGTAGATTACAAAATCTACGGTGATGACATGCAACTAGTGGAAATTGAACTTGACCCAGGAGAAGGGATTAGGGCTGAAGTTGGTGCTATGATGTATATGGAAGAAGGAATAGTGATGCAAACCAACACAGGTGGAGGTCTTTTCAGAGGCTTGAAAAGAATGATGACTGGAGAAAGTTTTTTTATAACAAACTTTGTACAAAATGGGGAAGGCAAAGGGCATGTTGCTTTTGGAGCTCCTTATCCAGGTAAGATTGTACCGATCGATTTAATAGAATTCAATGGGACTTTTATATGCCAAAAGGATAGTTTTTTATGTGCAGCAAATGGGATAGAAATAGAAGTAGAGTTTACTAAAAGGATAGGCACAGGTTTATTTGGTGGAGAAGGCTTCATTCTTCAAAGATTAGAAGGACATGGCATGGCTTTTATTCATGCTGGAGGGGCTTTAATCGAAAGGCAATTACAACCCGGTGAAATTTTAAAAGTAGATACCGGTTGTGTGGTAGGTTTTTCTAAAACTGTGAATTATGATGTTCAGTTTATAGGTGGTTTTAGAAATTCACTTTTTGGTGGAGAAGGCTTGTTCATAGCAAAACTCAATGGTCCAGGGACAATTTATCTACAAAGTCTTCCGTTTTCAAGACTCGCAGACAGAATAAACGCTGCAGCAAAGTATCAAAACAAGGGAGAAAATAGAAATATGGGCAGAGGATTTATTGGTGGATTGTTCAACGATGATCGAAGATTTTGAATTATGGAAATACCAATAATAAAATAAAAATCATCATATATCCTTCTATACCCTTCTCATTTTTAAAACAACAATCTACGATTGGTTGATGAACAGAAGGAAAGTCACGTATTCCCCTTATTCTACACTAAGAATTTGATATAATCATTTTTAAAAACTCTTCTTCTGAAGTGGCAATAAGGGGCTTTTCCTGTTTTTTTATAATAATTTTGGTGATAATCCTCTGCTTTGTAAAATTCTGAAGCTTTAGTTATCTTGGTTACAACTTTTAAACCTCTATTGATCAACTCGTCTTTTACTTTTTCTGCGATTGCTTTTTGTTCCTCATTTATGTAAAATATTTCGCTTCTATATTGCTCTCCAATGTCGGGCCCCTGACCATTTTCTTGGCTAAAGTCATGAATTTCAAAAAAATATCTGACTAATGATTCGTAGCTTATTATGTTTGGGTCGTAAACAATTAAAACAGATTCTGCATGACCTGTTTTTCCACTACAAACCTGTTCATAAGTTGGATTTTCAACAAAACCACCTGTGTAACCACTGATTACGTCGATGACACCTGTAACTTTTTTAAACATGTATTCTACTCCCCAAAAACAACCCGCTGCAAAGATTGCTGTATCTGTTGGTATTTTGCTCATTTTAATCACCTCTTATTTTCTATGCTCCACATATATATGTTATCGCTAAAAGAGCTTCAAAAATCACACGATAATTGTCGCTACTTATTTTCACTTTTCTTCCATCTATTCTTTCTGTTAATGGCATAGATTCCACCATATCAGCTTTTGAAGTGTCAGAAAATTCAACAATCATCTCGATGGGTGAGTTGAATGTGTAGACATCAAAATATTCTTTGTTTTTGTCAATCATTTCTTTAGTTGTGCTTTTAATTTCTTCCAGGAGTTGCTTCATAGGTTTAAACTCTGCAGAGTATCTGCCTAAGGATCTTTTGGTTTCTACATAGTATAAATGTTTAAAATATGGATTCAATTGTTTTTTGAGTTTATCATCCCCAACAACCATTGCCAATGGAACGCCAAAACTACCTCCGTATGCGGCATTAATTAAAGTTTCATTCATTTCTACTTTATTGATCCAAATATTATGAATAGAGGAACTTGAATAAGTATGATCCATAGTAGAGTATTTCTCTCCAACTCCAGCATGGTAACCAAAAAAGATCATCCTATCGAAAGATTCATCTATACCGGTCATCATATAATATTTTCTTATCCCACCGCTGATTAATTTTACGTTTGGGAATTCTTCTGTGATTTCCCACGGAATGTTGTTCCCTTCCGCATGGGAATCTGACAAAGTGATCTCATGTTCTTTTAACTCTTCTAATAAAGCTTTTAATTGCCTAACAGCATATGTTTGTTTGTAATCTTTATTATTTTTTGTGACATCGTTCCATTGTGCAATACCCCCAAGCCCTTCAAAATCAAATGAAATGTATATTTTTATAATAATCATCTCCTTATTGATGATTCTCAATGTCTTTAGAACCCATAAAACTATATATAGCGCCCCTTGCCCCGCTCCCCACCCATAAGGATAAAGAAACTTCCGCCCCTTGCCCCGCTCCCCACCCTATAATTAGTATAATTATATCAAAAAATCATTAAATTATATTTTTCTGACTGAATCTCTAATTATTAAGTTAGTTGGTAAAATAACCCTTCTTTTCACCTTACTTTCATTTTTACCTTCTAATTTTTCTATCAAAAGTTTTGCTGCGTTTAATCCCATTTCATATACAGGTTGTCTAATGGTTGTTAGGGAAGGGTATAAATATTTAGCCAAGGGAGAATCATCAAAGCCAACTATTGAAACATCTTCAGGGTAATTGAATCCAGCTTCTTTCAGTGCTTTTATCCCACCAAGAGCCATCCAATCATTGGCAAAAAAACCCGCTGTAAAGTTTTTGCCATATTTGTCAAGATATTTTTTAATAGCAATATATCCATCTTTTACATCAAAACTTGCAGGAATAAAGGTAACTTCAAAATCTTCTTTCTTTTGTGCAAAATCCATAAAAGCTTGCTTTCTTTCCCTGGCAGAGTATACTTCCATCAGACCTTCGACATGTAAAACTTTTCTATGGCCCATATCGTATAAATATTTTGCAATTTTCAATGAAGAGTCATAATTATCTATAGTTACAATATCCATTTTCAGTTCTGAGTTTTCTCTATCAACAGCAACAACCGGTATACCTGCTTCAATGAATTTTTCTAAGCAATCTTCATCCTGGTAGGTTGTACAGACAATGACACCATCAACTTTTCTTGCGAAGAACTCTTCTAAGGCATCTCTCTCTTTTTCCAATGAATGTCTATATGTTGAAAGGAACATTTCGAAGTGATTTCGTAAAAGAACTTCTTCTATTCCTTCAGCTACCATTCCATAGTAATCTGCCTTTAGATCGGGGACCAAGACCCCAATCCCCCTGAACGAGCTCCCTTTTATGCTCTGGCTTCTTCTGTAATCTAATTCTTTTATAACCTTTAAAATCTTTTTTCTTGTTTCTTCAGTAACGTTCTCGCTTCCACTGAGAACTCTAGATACCGTTGCGATAGAGAAGCCTGAAGCTTTAGCAATTTCTCTTATCGTTGCCATTTTTTTCACCTCAAGAGTTACCTTTAATATGTTTCTAAATTAAGTTCTCCCTCAATTATCTCTATTAGAATGTTATCAGGGTCTTTGAAAAAGGCAATTCTTACACCACCTTCAGCATTGGTAGGTTCCATTGTGAATTCTACACCTTTTTCCCTTAGATATTTAAAGGTTTGATCGACACTTTTTACTTTAAAAGCAAAGTGTTTTATGCCCATGTCTTTATCGTTTTGAGTTGTTAGATATTTTCCTTTTTCTGTAAAGTTGAATAATTCAAGTATTTTATCTCCCATATCAAGATAAACAATTACGAAATTCCCATTGTCTTGAACAAGCTTTCCTAAAACTCTAAAACCAAGAATATCTCTGTAAAATCCAACAGATTTTTCCAAATCGGATACTGTGATTGCTAAATGATCGAAATTAAAATCCATAATACTCATCTCCTTATAGATGAAAATTTTCTTGCTTTTTTATTCAATAAAATTGACATTATCTATATACATTCTTCCAGCGAAGTCGCTGTTCACATCAACAAAAATTAAAAGCATATTTCTTAAATCAGTGTTGTCTTCAATATTGGGAACTGAATTTAAATCTATTTTTACCTCATAATGGTACAGTCTATCATTTGTTACAGTTGCTGAATCAAGATCTGAGAGATCAATTTGATAAGTATCGGTTGCCTGTGCCCAATAACCTGCTAATGGTGGTTGAAACGCCAAATTTATTTCAATAATTCCTTCCGAAGCTCTATCGGGAGCTAAATAAAAATCAAAAAACAAGAAATTTTTACCCCCGCGTTTTAGGCCATCCATCCAGAAATCTAAACGTGGTGCGGATGCCCACGTATCACTTGGCTTTACTTCAGGATATGCTACTTCCCAAGATAAAGCTTTTGAACCATTGGCTTCTTCTAGGGTAAGAGCTGTTTGCACTGCTGAGTCACTACTCCATTTCCAACCCTGACGAGTGCCATCTTCAAAATCCGATGGTAATTTTGCTTCACCTAACGGATCATGGATAATGGGGATTTCAATTTTTTTGCCAGAAACCTTAAAATTATCCAAATAAATTACATCTGCTCCCTCTGTACCTACGAAAAGAACAATATTTTGAATCGTATTGTCTGTGTCACTCGTGCCAATTATTTCCAAGCCAGGACTATCTTCAGCTGTTATTGTTAGAACTGCTTTGTAAGTTCCATCAACTTGTTTGACAAAATCATTTGGGGTGAGCCTTACAGCGCGAGCAGGATTAGTCCACCAGCCATTCCCGGGTCCTTGAGGAATCACTGCTATAGCAACAGTTGCAGGAGATTTTAAAATAACATCTATCATTATTTTTCCAGCCCCGGTAATATCAACTGCGTTGCCCCAATTATCCGCAGAAATACGAAGATTGTTCCAAAATCCTCCTTCGCTAACGTCATTGCTTGCATCTAAACCAGAGATTTTTAATCTATTCTTCTCATTGGTCAACGTTACATCAGTGACAGGACTGTCGGAATTTACTACAAAGCCTTGAGTGGTCCCATCATCAAAATCCCATAATGTTTTGTAGTAATTTGAACGGTCAATTGGTTCGTATTCTACACCTTTTATACGTGTACGAACATATTCTCCTGAAACACTTAGTTCCTCTGGTGACCATATTTGATCAGGTCCTGGATCAAGATCTGTTGCTTCAGATTCACCATATACGTATGGTGTAAATGCCGCAGATTTTTCATTTTTATTAGTAAGAGACCAATTAACCCAACTAACGTTATTGGCGTTCAAAAACTTAAGCCATTCATCTGATTCTTCTATATATGGTCCACCATCGCCAGTAGCTTCGCTTGTTCCCCATTCAGATGCAAAAATAGGGGCACCGTGCTTCAATGCATAAATTGCATTTTTCATTACGTAACTATCTGGTGACGGTTTATGGGTACCTGCATAAAAATGAAGGGTGTAAACGGTATTTTGATCATCGATTGGATCATCAGCAGCTAAATCAGGTCTTTGGCTCCAATTAGGATTTCCAACAATAACGATGTTTTCATTACCGTTTTCCCGAAGCATTTCAATAATAGGTTCTGCATAATCTTTTACAATTTGCCAACCGGTTTCATCATTTGGGATACCATTTGGTTCGTTACATAATTCATAAATGATATGAGGATCATTGGGATACAATTCTGAAATTTCTTTAAAGAATTCCTGTGCTCCCTCATATATTGGATCGGTTGGATCTCCTGGTGCATGCACGTGCCAATCTACGATCACGTACATATCGTACTTCTTTGCAAGATCGATTCCTTGAATGACTCTTTTTTTGATGGTTTCAGGATCTGTTGCGTATCCGTCTTCTCCCACATACATGGCAAGACGAATTACATTCGCTTCCCAATCATTTGCAAGAGCGGCGAAAGCATTTTCATTTAGAATTTCGGGGAACCATTGAAGCCCGTGCGTGCTCATACCCCTTAATTGAATAGGATTACCTTCTTCATCTCCCAAGGTTTTTATCCCGTTATACTCAATAACTCGCAAAGCCCCGGCTTCCGAAGGTTTCTTCACAAGTTCGTTACCGTATAAGAAAGAATCGTCGATATTTGGTGGGATTAATACAGAATTTGCCAATAAAACCAAATTAATGGAAACTATTAAGGCCAATGCTAAAATACTCTTCATTTCTATTCACCTCCATGTTGAAGATATTTTTTGTTTTTAAAAATTAAAAAGAGTGTTGTAGAATTTAATTTATAAATTCAAATCTTTAAACTACAAATAATCAAAGGCGCTTTTTATACTAATTTCACCTTCGATATTATTTAGAACTTTTGGATAGGAGGGGAAAAGAGCAAAGAAATTATCTTGAGAATAATTTTCCCCATTTACCTTAACGTTCACTCCCAACGCCGGTTTTTCACAACTCAATATCAAATTGTTTCTTTCTTTTTTGTATGTTATTTTTGGATCGTTTAATTTATTTTTTCTTAAATCTGCAAACAATTCGTGGTTTTCTATTATGATTTTTCCATTTTGTTTTAGAATTAAGTAAGCTATGGAGTTATCTAAGTCAATGTTGGAAATATTAAGTTGATCGATAGTAGTTACAGAATCTTCGGGCGTTTTTATGTTTGAATATTCTTTTTGCATAAGTTTTTTTCCATCTAGAGACCAAAGTTGAAATTCCAAATCAAGTTCGGTTTTGATTCCATCGTTTATCAGTGATATTATGACCTTTTCATCTTTATTTTTGGCAATCGCTAACAATTGATTATAAAATCTTTTAGTGTAAAAGTATAAAGCCTTTGGCCGTTTAAAATAATCTATTGAAGCCCAACTGAAAACAGGCCATGAATCATTTATTTGCCAATAAAGAGTTCCGGCTGTTTTGTATTTTCTGCTTCTCCAATGTTCTACTCCTGTCTTAATAGCTTCTGCTTGGTTGAGTTGAGTTAAATAAACAATTGAATCAAAATTACTAATCAATCCGTAATGTCCATTGATGAACCTTAAGAGTCTTTCTGGGCCTTCAACTTGTTTGTTGTGATTCAACATCGTTGGAGAAAAGATTTCTTTTTCATTATCTTCGGCAAAGAAATCAATAGTTTTTGGATCTGGAGCTGCTTGAAATCCAAATTCACTTACGAACTTTGAATTGTCCCATGTATAGTATTTGTAATCTTGCCATCCTGACCAGATTTCCCAAACATGTCTATCTCCCACTTCAGAAGAGTTAGCTCTACTGCCACCGTATGGGCTCGATGGCCAGTACAGTCTCGATGGATCTTCTTGGGCACATATTTTAGGAAAATCTTCCAAATAAAGTCTATTTCCAAGATTTTTTCCATCCACTTTCAATTTGTAATCCCATTCTTCAAAGCCCCAATTATTCTCATTATTTCCGCACCAAAGGACTATACTTGGATGATGTCTTAATTTCAATACTTGATGTCTTATTTCTTCGTTTGCAAGCTTTCTAAACCAATCTATATGGTCAGGATATTCAGCACATGCAAACATGAAGTCTTGCCAAACTAATATCCCTAATTCATCACATGTGTTGTAAAATATGGGATCTTCGTAAAGGCCCCCTCCCCATACTCTCAGCATGTTCATATTGGATTCCTTCGCCATTTTGAGAAGTTTAACGTAATCACTCTCTTTTAACCAACTTAATATATTTTCAGCAGGGATCCAATTTGCGCCTTTGGCGAAGATTTTTCTGCCGTTTATCTCAAAGATAAAGCTTTCACCTTCTGAGTTATTTTCTCTCACTACCCTGGCGATTCTAAAACCTATTTTCTTTTTCTCACTGTAGATTACTTCTTTATTTTTCTTAAGTCTAAACTCAACTTCGTATAAATAACTTTCACCCAAATCGTGTGGATACCAAAGCTTTAAATTCTCTATTCTTTTAGAACCTTCAAATTTGTAATTTTCAACACTAGCGGTTACTGGTAATGTAATTACTGGATTTCCATTGAAAAGAATTTCTACTTCGTAGTTTTTAGTATCTTTAATGTGGGAATCAACGTAACCGAAAAAGTTGACTTTTCCATCTAAATTTTCCAAAAAAGCAGTGGAACCGAAAAGTCTAGCATCTTTATAACTTTCTATGTAACTATCTCTGTATATTCCACTAGTGGCTATTCTTGCTCCCCAGTCCCAGCCATAGGAATACTGAGCTTTTCTTATGTAAACTCTTGCGGTTTCTTCGCCGGCGTGTAATTTTCCGTAATTTTTTTCAAATCTTTTAGGGAGGTCTATTGGAGATTTAATCTCTATTCTTAAAGAATTTTCCCCAATTTTGAGATACTTTTTAATGTCAAACCGGTATTCTATGAACATATCCTCGGTTTCTCCAACGAAATTATCGTTAAGGTAGATATTTGAAAGGGTATCCACACCCTCTAATACAAGATCGTAACATAGCTCATCGTTTATCTCTTCTATGTGAAATTTTTTCTCGTATATCCAATTTTTCCATTCTAACCTTTTGAAAAGTTTTTCATTTTCTCCTACATAAGGATGAGGCATGAGATTCAAATCCACGAGGTCTCCTTGTACTGTTCCAGGGACGTTTCCATCAAACTCAAACTCTTTTTCGTTGTCGTAAACCTTCCATTTTCCATTTAAAGATATTTTCAATTGAAATTTCTCCTCCTATTAATATTTTTGGTACTGTCTTTAAAACTTTAAAAACTCTAAAACCTTATATATAGCGTCTCTTTGATGATTTTATATTTTAAAACTTCCAACCAATCCTTTTAACTCTGTGGCTAACTCACTCAACTCTTTCGCTTCTTCGTTTATCCCTACCGCTTGTTTTACTTGTTC
>NZ_JBSVZD010000043.1:0-10239 GCF_054051725.1 Petrotoga sp. DB-2
ATTTCGTCTTTGCTTTTACTTTCAAAGTTTACCGTTAAGTCTCCTTCTTTGAATTGGTTTATCTTATTTTTGAAGTCTAACAGTGGTTTCGTTATACTCCTTATTAGATAGATAATCATGATTATCGATACTACGAAAGCTACTACGGTTAGGATGGCTGTCAAGGTTATAGCCCTGTTGTTTTCTTCTATGAGTGATGGACCTAACGTGTCTTGCTGGACCTTTAATTCATTTCTTTGTTCTTCTAATAGGTTGAGTATCTCTACCCTTGCTTGTTCCATCTGCTCGATTATAGGCTCTTGGGATTCTATCGCTGTGACTATTTGGTTGAATGTGTCTTTGAATTGTTCAACCACATCTTTCGTCTTATTGAACATTTCAGTTAGTTCGTCTGATACTAATCCTTGCTCTAAAATGGCTATTTGTGATTCTAACTCATCAAAAGCATTCATGACACTGTTTTTGTCACCTACTGATTTAGAAGAAAAATAAACAGAAGCAAGCTCTTTTATACTATCTACTATTTCTAACGAGCTATCAGCGTAAAAAACGAGGGTTGAAACGTTATTTTCTTGGGCTAAGGTTTTAAAGTCAGTAATACTTTGGCGTAATTCATTGGATATATTTTTAAAATCTTGATTTACGAGCCTATTTTTTTCTTCGTTCAATTGAACAATTTGATTAAAACCGCTTTCATAGTCCCCTATCTTTGTGATTATGTTTTGTACAACTGTAGAATCGGTAGTTTCATCTGTAAAGAAACTTTGAACAGCATTGATATTCTGAGTAATAATTTCTCTTGTTTGCTCATCATAGTTAATCACATAATCTTTGAAGGCCAAAGCAGCTTCAAAAAAGTTGTTTTCTATTTCAGAAATTCTACTCGTGTCATTTGACAAATCTTTATAATTAGAAAGTCCATCATTTGATGAAATCAATGAGACAATATTAAAAACAACGACAACGCCGAATAAAACTAATATTATTATAATTGTTAAAGAAAGTTTTCCTCTTATGCTTTTAAACAAGGTAATCCACCTCGATTTTTATATTAAATTCCGTAAAATAAGCTTTAATTTTCTTCCAGAACCACATCGCTAAAAAACTTCTTGTTTTGAGGCGAAATTTTAATATCTTTATCAATGTAAAACTTTTCTTTTAACCTTATATCTTCAGAAGAGGATCCCACCATAACTTTAAAATAACCTTTTTCAACCAAAAATTCCATTTTTTCATTATATAGCGCTAAAGTCTCTATTGGGAGATTAAAAATGATTCTTTTCTTTTCTGAAGGTTTAAGTGTAATTCTTTGAAAACCCTTTAATTCTTTCACAGGTCTAGTTACACTAGCGACTTCATCATTCACGTACAGCTGAACAATTTCGTCACCTGTCTCTTCACCTATGTTTTTAACATCCATGCTTACTTTCACGATTCTATCACTACTTTCAATTTGAAGATTCGTATATTCAAATTGTGTATAACTGAGACCATGACCAAAAGGATATAGTGGTTTGGCAGGTGAATCCGTATAATCTCCCCACCATTGACTTCTTCCTCCAGAAGGCTTGTGATTATAATAAACTGGAATTTGTCCCACATGACGCGGAAAAGATAT
The DNA here is from genome assembly GCF_054051725.1 of Petrotoga sp. DB-2. Taxonomy (NCBI): domain Bacteria; kingdom Thermotogati; phylum Thermotogota; class Thermotogae; order Petrotogales; family Petrotogaceae; genus Petrotoga; species Petrotoga sp. DB-2. The sequence continues at coordinate 1,619 of NZ_JBSVZD010000043.1, forward strand.
AGGCAATTTCCCTGAAGGGTACTCATTACCCAAAATAATATCGGCCAGAGCATTGCCACCTTCTTCACCAGGTAACCAAGCTTCAAATATTGCAGAAACATTCTTTGATACCCAGTCTAACGAATACGGCCTTCCGTTTACAAGAACAACAATTACAGGTGTTCCCGTATTTATAACAGATTTTAGTAAATCAAGTTGTACACCTGGTAAAATCAACGTAGAACTATCACGAGATTCACCAGTTGTGCAATCCAATGTTAACCCAGATTTATCACCTAAAACTAGAATAGCAACATCAGATATTTTAGCAAGTTCGATTGCTTCTTTAAACATTTCTTTGTTGTCACCATTTATTTCGCAACCTTTTGCGTAAGATGTTTCCACATTTAACTTTTCTAATTTTTCTTTCAAACTTTCATATATGGTTTTTATTGGCAATTCACTTTCAGAAAAAGTAATTCCTTCCATTGCTGAAGTACCGAAAGCTCCTTGTTTTAAGGTTTCTAAGTGTGTTAAATAAGTATAATCCCCTGTTAAATTTCTAGCGCTGTTTGCATTTGGTCCAATTACTGCAATTTTTTTTATGTTTGGATTCTTTTTCAAAGGCACTATTCCATTATTTTTCAATAGAACAATTGATTTTTTAGCAATTTCATACGCAAGTTTCCTATCTTCAGGTGTATCTAAATTATCTGGAACCTTTTCTAAATCAACATAAGGATTTTCAAATAATCCCATCTCAAACTTTAATCGTAAAATATTTCTAACAGATTTATCAATAAATGATTCAGAAAGCTCTCCATTTTCTATCGCATTCTTTAATGGTTCTTTATAACAATCAAAAGAGGGAAGTTCAACATCTATCCCAGCTTTTAACGCTTTTATAGCTGCTCCTTTTTTATTTGATACTAATTTATGATATTCCATCAATGAATTGATTGCAAAGTAATCGGAAACAACAATGCCATCAAAACCCCATTCCTCTCGCAAAATTTTTCTCAACAAAATTTCAGAAGCTCCACAAGGTATACCATCAATCTCATGATAAGCATTCATGACAGATTTAGCTTTTCCTTCTTTAATAACAGCTTCAAAAGGAAAGAGAAATGTTTCTTTTAGTTCTCTTTCTGGGATATGAGCTGGCGCCCAATTCATCCCACCTTCAGAAACTCCATAACCCACAAAATGCTTTAAAGTAGCCACTACTCCATTCTTCAAATCATCAGATTGTAACCCTTTAACATATGAAACTCCCATCTTTGCAACCAAATATGGATCTTCTCCAAAAGTTTCCTCAGTTCTCCCCCATCTAGGATCTCTAGTTACATCAACAACTGGAGATAATCCTTGATGTATTCCAAGAGCTTTCATTTGATTTCTTATACTTGTTGTCATTCGTTCTATTAATGGAGGTTCCCAAGTACTTGCCGCACCAATCATCTGAGGGAAAATGGTCGCTCCTCTTGTCATGTAACCACTCAAACATTCTTCATGCATAAAAGCAGGAATCCCCAATCTTGTTTCAGTAAGAAGAAATCTCTGAATTTTGTTTGACAATTCAGCTGTTTTCTTAGGAGAGAATCCTGTCGCTCCTCCTGGACGAGTTATCTGACCAATTCCTTCTTTCAATAAATTTTGAGCTTTTTCAAAAGAGAAATTACCATTATCAAGAAGCTCATAACTCCAAAAAGAACCAAGTTGGGCTATTTTTTCATCCAAAGTCATTTGTTTTAAAAGGTCTTCAACACGCTCTTCTATCGGTTTATTTGGATTTTTGTAAAATTGCATAAAAACTTCCCCCTTGTAAAATATTTTATCGTTTTTGTCTTTTTTCAGTATATTTTTCTCCTTTTTTCATCATAGATCATTGTTTTTCTATAAAAGTATGAATTTATAACATCTCTCCATTCTTTAGCACTTTCCCTTTGTTCTAATAATCTTTGATAAACAGAACTATATCTTTTACTATCAATATATCTTTCTAAGCCTTGCCATTTATCTATTAACCATTGAACATCTTCGACTCCTTCAAAATGCGTATCATAAATATGTTGTAAGACGGTTTTGTTATTGTTCAATTTGTAAATATAAGAGACATGATGAAAAAAAAGTAATAGTTCATCGGGGCAAGAATCTAAATGTTCGTATTTCTCAAAATTTTGTTGACGATACTGTGCTGTATAGCCCGTTCCTGATTTCAAGGTTCTGTCTACACCTATACCATAATGATCAGCTTTGTGGTAAGTACCCCACCTTGAATACTCATATCCATCAACATTAGGACCATAATGATGACCAGGATTAACCATCCAACCTACTCCTAAAGGTGCTGTATATTTCTCATAAATATTCCAAGACTTTAACATCATTTCGGATAAATTATTTAAAACAGTTTCATTATTTCCAAAAGTACATTTTATCCATTCTTCTATAATTTTTTTACCACTCAAGGAAGGATCCCAAGCAAGGCGACCAAATCCGTACAAATTTGCTTGTGCTAATGTATGGCCAGTCCAGTTAATTTCATCCCCTATATTTGATATTCCAGCTATTCCAAAATTCGGTGAATTAAATATAGAACCAGAAACGATCTTTGCAACTGAGGTTCCCTCACCAAATAAGAAAGTATCAAAGTCTAAAACTTCTTTCCATTGGGGAACAAGATAACAGAGATGTTTTTGTTGTCCAGTGTATTCTTGAGTAATTTGAAATTCAAGTATTTGATTTGTTTTTTGGAGCCCTCCAAATAAAGGATTTACCGGTTCTCTTACTTGGAAGTCCATTGGCCCATTTTTAATTTGAATGATCACATTATCAAGAAATTTTCCATCAAGTGGCATAAACGTATCGTAAGCAGCTTTCGCTCTATCTGTTTCATTATCTCTCCAATCTTGATAGCAATTGTATACAAATGCTCTCCATATTAACAATCCACCATGAGGAGCAAGAGCTTCAGCTAACATATTTGCACCATCAACATGCGTTCTGTTATAAGTAAATGGTCCTGGCTGCCCTTCTGAATCTGCCTTTACGAGGAAACCCCCAAAATCGGGGATGCGATTATATATAAAGTCGACTCTTTCCTTCCACCACTTTCTTACTTCTTTATCTAAAGGGTCAGCGGTTTTTAATCCTCCAATTATCATAGGGCTTGCAAAATTTACGCTTAAATAAATTTTTATACCATATCTTTTAAATACATCATAAAGTTTTTCAACAATGTTTATTCTTTCTGCTATTAATTTCGTTTCTTCGCTTTTAACATTAACGTTGTTCAAAACTATACCATTAAGACCTATAGAGGAAAGCAATCTAGCATAATCTCTTATTCTATCAAGATTATCAACCAATTCATTATTACGATAAAAAATTGATTTACCTGCGTATCCTCTTTCAATGCTTCCATCCAAATTATCCCAGTGATTAATAATTCTCAGAGGGATATAAGGTTTCTCTAATAGATTTAACTGATCTAAAGGTTTTTCCATTTGTATGTATTGGATTAATTTGTAGGTACCGTATAGCAAACCTTCATCAGATTTCGCTGTTATTAATATAAATTTTTTTGTAGAATTTTCTACTTTTTTGATCAAAAAGCCCTCTTCACTTAATGAGGTGTATTCTTCTTCTTTTATTGTGTTACTGAAAAATGAACCCCCATCTAATTTCGAAATTATTGTAAAAGTACGTTTAATAGGCTTGTTAGTTATGATGGCCTCTATATTAAAAAATTTTTTTATACTATAATAAAGTTCATTTTTAATAGAATCGATTATATATCCGTCGATATTTATTACAATGTTTTTTAAATATTCTTTATATTGATCAGATAAACTTGGAGTTTCTAATCTTTGATAATTTAACCAACATTGATAATCTACATCATTTGAATATGGAAACATTCAAACTTCCTCCTAGCCACCAAGAATAAACAAAAAGTACTAATTTTTACTTATTTTTCTAAAATAATATTCCCAAAGTTTACAGTGCTCTGATAATTATTCCCAGTTGGGTCATTCCAAGTAGTTATACCTACTCTACTTCCAGTTGCACCTGCATCGTTGACTTGAACATCAAATCCAACGACTTCTCCTCCACTTGGGGAAATAAATTTCCAAGAAATTGCTGCTTCTACTATATAACCATTTTCTACAATCTTTGTAGCAGTTTTAAAATTGGCCGCAGAGCCTCCTGTACCAAATGAAGGGGTATTTACGTAATTGACTCTGTACTGTGCATCATCATTTTCGTAAAAACCTGTTTTATTATTATTTTCATCTATGAATATTTCTAATGAATCCTGCTCCCAAGCGTTTGCATTTTCTTTATTAAGAATAGGATCTTCGACAATAGCCAATACATACAAGGCATTTTCATCCCAAAGTACTCGAAAGTTGGCTTTTGCGTTATTTGAGCTACCCGATACAATAGTTTCAGTGATATATTCTTCGCTTTGAAACCAAACCTCATCTATTTCTCCATCTATAATCGGTGTACCATATTTTGCTGTTCCTACGGATACACCTTCCAAGGTTAATACTCCATAATTTATTGTTTGCGATTTCTGTTGATTTGTGTTATCACTCCAACTATATATGCTCTCTCCATCTATTACCGCTATGTCAAATCCAATTTCTTTCCCTTTTTCTAATTTCGTCGAAAGATTTATGGAACATTCAAAAGAATATTTTTTATAACCCGGGCTAACAAAATATTCAACTTCCATATCTTCTTTATTTTTCTTAACAGTCCAATCTGGATGAATAATCACCCATATATCATCTTCTTGTAGGTAAGGTGTCTTGGCATTATTAGGATCAATGAATATCGCCACTCCATCTTCTTCATCATTTGTTTCGTTGAAGACTTCACCATAAATAAATAATTTGTTTTCATTCCATATTATTCTTGCATTAAGCTTTTCTTCCCCATTCTCATCATATATGAATATTGGCTTTGAAAACAAATAATCATCATCTAACATACCATATGGAATAGCGGCACCTTGAGAGATTGCATTGGATTTTGGAACTATTGGCAAAACAGTTGGTTCTACAATTCCCCAATATGCGTATTTTGATTGATAATCTTTATCAAACAAAAGCGGCCAATCATTTCTGGTTTGATTTTTCCAAGAATAGTCGTCTTTAAGACCCCAGAAAGTTGCACTGGTTATAACATCATCGTATTTTTTGAGAATATCAAAAAGTTCTTGGTATTTGTACCCTTGCTCTACTAAGGCTTCGTATGGTGGAGACATGTAGTTGGATCCTTGATCTGTATAAACACTCATGTCAATTTCAGTTATTTGAATTTCTATACCAGGAATAGAACTAAATAACTTAATAGCCTCTTCAACTTGTTTGAGATCTGTTCCAATTCCAATATGCATTTGCATTCCAATTCCATCAATTGGAACTCCTTTTGCTTTTAATTCCTTTACCATGTTGTATATATAATCTCTCTTTTTTGGTTCGTAAGTATTATAATCGTTATAGAAAAGCTTAGCGTTTGGATCGGCTTCATGAGCGAATTTAAATGCATATTCAATATACTCTGGGCCCATGATTTCATACCAAAGAGACCTTCTATAACCATCTGGTTGATTGGGATCAATTGCTTCATTGACAACATCCCATGCATATACTTCTCCTTTGAAATGTCCGACAACGTCGTGTATATAAGTTTCCATTCTTGAAAGAAGTTCGTTCTTTGAAATTAAATTGCCATCTCCGTCTTTAAAGAACCACTCAGGTGTTTGACTGTGCCAGACTAAAGTATGTCCGCGAACTTTTATACCTTTTTCTTTAGCATATTCAATATACTCATCGGCAACTGAAAAATCATAACTTCCTAAGTCCATTAAAATACTTTCTGGCTTCATTTCGTTTTCAGCGGTAATAGAGTTAAAGTGCTTTTCGACCATCTTCATTTCAAGAGGATTAACTAAAACTTTGTAAGGAATAGCAACTCCTATATCAAAATTGTCTTTATATTTATCTTTTAAATCTATAATTTCCCATTCAGGTTCATATAGAGGAATCGATTTATCTATTATTGAAAAATCATCCAAATAAAATGAGAGCGTAGGATTCGGTGATTCAACGTAAAAGATCAACTCTTCCACTACTGCTCCAGATTTAACCGTATAAGAACCTGTTAATTGTGTCCAGGTATTCGAAGGAACCTTTTTTTGCCATAAGATCGTATCGTAGTTAGTATTAGCATCAGAAGCATATTTCCTTTGCATTGTGAGAGTGATTAATTGATCTTGCCCCGTATCTTGATATACGTATATTTCAAAATCATAACTGGTTCCAGGTTTTAAGGTTTTTGCAAGATTTATTTGTGCGCCATTCCAATCACTTTTCCTTCCCTCAACAGCTAAAGAATATTTCCCACTATGGGATACTTTATTAGATGGCGAAATAGAGACTTCATCTCCTCTTGGTTCCCAACTATGCTGTTCGTCTTCAAAACTTGTCTTAGAGATCACTCCTGCGCTTTCAACTTTGTTAGTTCCCAGAATCTGAAAGTTGTCTATATAGTATGTGAAATTACTTTCCAAAGGAGTTACTATTCTCAAGGAAAATTTATCAACGGGTTCATTAAAACTGAATTTGAACTCTTCATTTATCTCTTTCCAATAGTTTGGCATCACAACCTTCTCAGTGATTGTTTCAAAGTGCTCCCCTTTACTATCTTTTATATAAGCTACTATCCTAAATAATTGAGGATTAGGAGAAGTTTGATAAATATGAGTAGTAATTTGGAAATTAGCTGAATTAAAAACTTCCCAATCTTTTGTTAGATCAATTTCTGCACCTTCCCATCCGGAGGTTCTATTCTCTATCTTTAAGGATTTTTGACCTTCGAGGGAAAATTCATCTACTACTGTAATCGAAACTGATTCTCCAACTTTTTCAATTTGAACCGGTTCTTCGAAGTTCAAAACCCTCTCATAATCTCCTGGATTTATAAATCCATTTAGACTATTTGTTTGATTTGATCCTCCCAATAGAATAGCAGCCAGTAAACCAACACCTAACAATGAAGTTACAAATAACAAATCCTTCATTTCATCACTCCTCCTTTCCACAAATTTAGTACTGCCTGAGATATTCCAAAACATACTTTAACCTAACCGTTACCTTGTGAATCCCTTTTAAAATCAAAATCTTAATTTCACTATGACACATAGATTTCGAACTATAAAGTCAGATATCTGCCGCCTTCTACCTTCACTGGATTACCATCCACTCCTATCCATACCGTTAAAGCAGAAGGATTATAAACTATTTTTTTATTTACACTAAATTTTAGATTCTTTAAAGCTTTCAAATAATCCATGATCTCTGCATTTGTCGCATACCAAATTGTTTCATCGTTCGATATTTTTTTGCAAAAGTCTTCAATCATATCCCAGTTATTATTCCTTTCAAATTCAAAACTGTGCCCCCATACATACAACAAAGGCATAGTTTCGTTAGATTCTAATTTCTTGAATTCTTCATATTTTTTTAACAAGTTATCATCATGATGACAAGTAGGATTCCACCTTAAAAAATGTGTAGGTAAAGAAAAGTTACCATGGGAATTAACCGTCCTTGAATATTCAATTCCCAAATACGGAAGTAATTCTAAAAGTTCTTCACCGTAATCCCCATAAGGATATGACATACCCCTTATTGGATAGTTTACTAAAGACTCTAATCTTTCCCTATCCTCCATAATTTCCTCAATTATTGATTCCTTTGGTACTTTTGTGAGATAAGGGTGATTTAATGTATGTATAGCAACTTCATGCCCCTCAAAGAGATCCCTTATTTCGGAAGAGTTTAAAAATGGTTCTGAATCTAATTTTCCTGAATTTAAATGGAAGGTACCTTTGATTCCGTACTTATTGAAAATCCTTATCAATCTTCTGTCATAAATTTGTCCATCATCATAACTCATGGTTAAAGCCTTTATTTTGCCTTGTGGATAAAAGCCGAAAGATATTTTCATTGTATACTGGCTCCTTCTCAATAGTTCTAAAAAAATGGAACATTTAGTATTGATTTTCATTACCAAACTTTGATATAGTTCTTACCTTTTTTCAAAGTAGAGATTGGACCTAAGGAACTTTTCTCAGGTTTTTGTTCATCTAAAAAGTCTGTGTCTAAGACTAAATTTCCCCCATCAGGACGTTCAAAATCAGCATCAACAATCCTAACTCTTTCTAAAGAATTTGTTGAACATACTTCGCCTACAATATTTTCAAAAGTATCAGGAAGTTCACAAGACATATAAACTTCTTCACCTTTCTCAATAACAGTAAATCTTGGATCAAAATTTTTATCAACTAATTTCTCTTTTTCCCTTTCAAATGGTTCCGCTCCATTGAAGTAGGCATTGTTATTAATATACACCGGTTGTTCTATTAACTCAAGCGTTTTAATATCCCAACCTTTTTCATCTACCTTCTTCAAGTACTCTTCTAATGATGTTGTATGATTCATATAATGTGATGTCCCAACACCTTCCAATCCATCTTTCCCAATGAAGATATTGTTGTAGAAACGATCATCACCACCGTAAACACAGGCATACCCTGCAACCGTTGTACTATGTGGTCTATG
>NZ_JBSVZD010000044.1:0-9674 GCF_054051725.1 Petrotoga sp. DB-2
AGGAGGTAAAAGTACAATATTGAAGGTATTAAAAGTTAGTTACAATACGTGTTTTAGAGTTTCTAAAGACAGTATTTCAATACCAAAAAAGGAGGCCTGTGCTTTTAAAAAATCAACTTAAAGCACAAATTAGCTATGAAAATAAGAATATCTTTGGCCCAAATGAATTCCACAGTTGGCGATTATCAGGGAAATATTGAAAAGATAAAAGATTTCATCTCTAAGGCAGACGAAAAAGGTGCCGATCTGATACTCTTTCCAGAATTAACTCTAAATGGTTATCCTCCCGAAGATTTAATCTTAAAAACCCAATTTTTAAGGGATTCTTTGAAAAGTATAGAAGAAATACAAGATTTTAGCGAATCTAAAGATGTTGTAATAGTTTTAGGTGCTGTTGACTGGGATGTTGAATCCTACAACACTGCTTTTGTTATTTATAAAGGGGAAATCTATGGTAGTTATAAAAAGATGTTCTTACCAAACTACTCCGTTTTTGACGAAAAAAGATATTTTACTGCCGGTAGAACACCTTTTTTAATGGAAATTGAACGAATCAAAATAGGAATAACAATTTGTGAAGATCTGTGGGTTCCCAATGGACCGGCTGTTTCCTTAGCCCAAAACGGAGCCAATTTGATTTTAAATCTTTCTTCGTCTCCTTTTTATAAGGGAAGAAATAAGGTAAGGTTTGAAATGCTCAAAACTAGAGCATCAGAGTTATCAAGTTGGATTGCTTATTGCAATAATGTAGGTGGACAAGATGAGTTGGTTTTTGATGGTGGAAGCGTTGTAATTAACCCATACGGAGAAATAGAATTAAGTGCTCCTTCTTTTGAAGAAGGTTTGTATTTTATAGATATAGATCCCCTAGAACCTACTAGAGCAAATTTAAGGGAAGGAAAAAGGAAACATTACAATCAAAGTGCCTATTATGAAAGCGTAAATACAATCAAAATAGGAAAAAAAATTAGAGAAAAAGATCCTATAAAAGCTATCAAAGTTGACTCTTTTGATATATACGAGCAATTGTACCTCGCTGTGAAAACAGGTATAAAGGATTATGTTTGGAAAAATGGTTTCCAAAAAGTTGTATTAGGATTGAGTGGAGGAATAGATTCCTCGCTCACGGCGGCTATTGCTGCGGACGCTATAGGTCCTGAAAATGTTTTAGGATTACTAATGCCTTCTCAATACTCTTCTAAAGGCAGTATCGACGATTCGATAGAACTATCCAAAAATTTAGGAATAAATTACAAAATAATTCCGATAAATGACATATACGAAAAATATATTGAAAATTTGAAGGAAAGCTTTAAAAACACCGATGAAGACAAAACTGAAGAAAACATTCAAGCAAGGATAAGAGGAAACTTAGTAATGGCATTTTCGAACAAATATGGGTATTTAGCCTTAGCATGCGGAAATAAAAGTGAAGCAGCCACAGGATATGCTACATTGTATGGAGACATGGCTGGGGGATTTTCCCCCATTAAAGACTTATACAAAACAGAGCTATACAAAGTTGCCAGAAAGTACAACGAACTTCACGGAAAAGAAATTATTATAAAATCTATATTAGAAAAACCGCCTTCTGCAGAGCTTAGACCAAATCAAAAAGATGAGGATACCTTGCCTCCATATGCTCTATTAGATGAGATTTTATTCAAGTACATAGACAGAGAAATGTCTTATGATGAATTACTACAGGAAGGATACGATGAAGGGTTATTGAAAAATGTAATAAACATGGTCAACAAGAACGAATATAAAAGAAGGCAATCTGCTCCCGGTATAAAACTAACTGAAAGAAGTTTTGGAAAAGACAGAAGAATGCCAATTACCAATAAATATATTCCCTGGTAGTTAATGTAAAAACAGCTGGGAGCGTGAAGAATCCTAACTACCATTCCTTATGAAGAAAGCAAAGTGAAAGGGCACTAAATAAAGACCTTTTTCCGTATGGGTGAGCATCGGGGTGAAAAAGCGCTAAAAAAGTCTTTCTTCCTCACAGGTGGACTTTTGAGGATGAAAGGGGAAAAATCTTTTTCCTTATAGGCGGGTTGTGGAGTCAAGAGATCTTTCGCCTTTTCCTTATGGGGGGGCTGCGGGGCGAAGGGGCGCAAATAACGACCCAGCGCAGCTTACAAAAAAACAATGTGAATAATTAACTAAAAAACGCTCTATTTTTTAAAGGGTCACAGGGCGCAGCCCTCTATCCCTGCTTAGGTCAGGGACCGCAGGTCCCTCTTTAAAAGGGTGGGCAGCGGGGAAAAGGACGCAAACCTATATAGAATAAATATTATAGAAACTAAATAATTTTTAACAATAAGATTCTGGTTTTAAAAGGGTCACAGGGCGGAGCCCTCCCCCCGGCCGTTTAGAGACCGCAGGTCCCTTTTAGAAGGGCGGAAGCGCTAAATCAGATCATTAAAACAGGAGAAAAAATCATGGAAGAAAAAGAAAAAGACCAATCCAACGACAGTCTAAAAAATTTATTAATCATCATTGGCACTATGGCAGTCATATATTTTGCAACTTTCATACTATGGAATTTGTACGTAGAAAACTTAGAAAACCATTATTACTATCCATATGTAAAAATCAAAGAAACCGGCTACGAACGGGTTAAAAAAATGCCTTTTTCGCCCAAAGGTTACAATATAACTATTGAAAAAAGCAATATCACAAACACTTACACAGTAAAAACGAAGTTTGGTTCATTCAATATCCAAACATTTGACGATAGATTCTTCTTTTTTGAAAACGCTGATATGGTAGTAATCTCATATCCTTCATACGATTTCAGAGGTCTTGAATATTCTGTAATTCTAAAAAATGGAAATATCTTTAAATTTGTCATAGTACCAAACGAAGAAATTGTGGAAGATATCTTCACCTTTGTTGAAAACCTTCTAAGAATAAGGGTTTTAGAGGTCCCGGAATTAGCAAATTATGATTATATCAAAGAAAGTGAGGATAGTTACACCATTGAAAGTAAAAGACAAGAATTTACTTTGTCAAAGAATTTAATAAGCACAGTAGGTGAATCCCAAGACTACATTTATTTCATTTCTAAAAAGTATGGGTTGTTCAACAAGATTTACTATTTAGAAAAATCAACCAATAATTTTGGAGAGCTAATAATGATATCGGAATCTCAAAAATTATGGAGCAATAATTAGAAAATTTAGAAATAAAGAATTTTCAACTATTATATTTATTTTAAAAAAGTTACTGGGATTGGGTCCAAAAGGGGTTATCTAATTTTAAAGATTCTATCAAAAGCTATATTGGGAGGGTAAAACATGGATTTTATCAGTAAAATTACCGTCGTTCCAAAAATCCCAGAAAAGATTTCTGGGTTAAAAGAACTCTCTGAAAACATGTGGTGGACTTGGAATTATAAAGCTCAAGCCTTATTTGAAAACGTAGACAAAGAGCTTTGGGAATCCACTCAGAGAAACCCGGTCACTTTTTTAAAGCGTGTGGAACAAAAAAAGTTAAACAAAGCCGCTGAAGATTCAAAATTTAACGAACTCTATCAAGAAGTCATGAAAAGTTTCTCTGATTATATGAATGAAAATAGCAACACATGGTTCAGAAAAACCCATAGTTCTTTTAAAGAAGGGGAAATTGCATACTTTTGTATGGAATACGGCCTTCACGAGTCTTTTCCTATGTATTCTGGTGGTTTAGGAATACTGGCTGGTGATCATCTAAAAAGTGCAAGTGATCTAGGTATACCACTTATAGCTGTAGGCTTATTATATCAAAAGGGGTATTTCATTCAGAAGCTCAATTCGGAAGGATGGCAAGAAAGCTTATATTTAGACTATGATTTTTCGGATTTCCCTATAATTTCCGCCAAAGACAGCAATGGAGATGAAATATACGTCGATATAGACCTGTTAGGAAAAAAGATATTCGCTAAAGTTTGGCAAGTAAAGATTGGAAGAGTGAACCTATATCTTCTAGACACCAACCTAATGCAAAATGACCCTGAAGATAGAGAAATAACCTCCACATTGTATGGTGGAGACATAGAAATGCGCATAAAGCAAGAAATACTAATAGGAATCGGTGGAGTTAAAGCGGTAAGAAAATTAGGATACAATCCTTCTGTTTGGCACATGAATGAAGGTCACGCTGCATTCTTAGGGCTTGAAAGAATACGTGAATTAGTTCAAGAACATGGCTTAACTTTTCAGGAAGCAATTGAAACGGTTCGGGCTGGAAACGTTTTTACCACTCACACTCCTGTACCAGCTGGAAACGATGTATTTTCTATTTCTTTAATTGATAAATATTTTGGAGACTTCTGGCCTAAACTAGGAGCTTCAAGGCAGGACTTTCTAAATTTAGGATTAGAAAAGCAACAAAGCACGGAAGAATTATTTTCAATGACCATTTTGGCGCTGAAACTCTCTGGAAGATCAAATGCAGTTTCAAGGCTACATGGAGAAGTATCAAGGAAGTTATGGAACCATGTTTGGCCTGGTATTGAATGGTTGGAAGTACCTATAAACTATGTCACCAATGGTGTACATATAGACACATGGTTAAACCCAAAATTACAGGAATCTTTAAAAGAATACTTAGGCGCAGACTGGATGTCAAAAATTGACGATCCAGAACTTTGGGAAAAAATTGATAATATCCCTGACCATGAACTATGGGAAACTCACCAACAACTAAAGAAAGAGTTAATAGAATACATTAGGAAGAGTATAAAAGCACAAAGATCGAGACATGGAGAAACAGTTGAACAACTTGAAGAAGTAAATCAAATAGGTGATGAAAAAGCTTTAACTATTGGTTTTGCCAGAAGATTTGCTACTTACAAAAGAGCAGATTTAATATTCAGTGATGAAGAAAGATTAAAAAAGATTTTGAACGATCCGGACAAACCCGTACAATTAATATTCGCTGGTAAAGCTCATCCTGCAGATAAACCAGGTCAAGAACTCATAAAAAAGATATACGAATACTCACGAAAACCAGAATTTCAAAATAAGGTCATAATTCTGGAAAATTACGATATGGATATGGCAAGGCACTTAGTTTCGGGTGTTGACATTTGGTTAAACAATCCTAGACGTCCAAGAGAGGCATCTGGAACATCAGGCCAGAAAGCCGGAATGAATGGAGCTATAAACTTCTCAGTTTTAGATGGCTGGTGGGTTGAAGGATACAACGGTAAAAATGGATGGGCCATAGGGGACAATAGAGACTACGAAGATTTGAAATTACAGGATAAAATAGACAGTGTTTCAATATACAACCAATTAGAAAAACAAATAGTGCCTCTGTACTATGAAAAAGAAGAATCTAACGTTTCAAAAGAATGGGTATCAAAGATGAAAGAATCTATTAAAAGTGTCACGTCTTTCTTCAACACATCAAGAATGCTCAAAGAATACACTCAAAAACTATATATGCCAGCTCTTGAGCAACACATACGTTTTTCAAACGATGACTTTAAATTGGCAAAAGAATTTGCTGGTTGGGTTAAATTATTAAAAGAAAATTGGGACTCTATAAAAATACATGTCAAACTCGATCAAGATCTTATTGGTGTAAAAAATGCAGAAGAAGAAATAGGAGTACAAGCAGAAATATACTTGCCAGGTATAGGTCCAGACTCAATCCTACCAGAAGTTGTATTTGCAAGGTTAAAAGATGGTAAGATTGCAAACATAAGGCGGTACGATATGAAACTCATCAAAGAAGTACAAAAAGACACATATCTATACTCAGTAAAATTTAAAATAGAAGACAGGGGGGAATATGGAATAAATGTAAGGGTAACACCTAACAATCCTCTCATGCCCCATAAAAACTACTTGATGGGACTAGTAAAATATCCTCAATAAGATTTTGTAAATTTTTAATAGACCCCCTTGATTTCAATATATTGTCGTGTTATCATATAAAAGTACAATATATTGATTCAAGGGGGTAATTTTCATGAGAGTTTTAAATAAATGGATCCAAAAAGAACCATCGAAGAATGCAATCACCATATTAAAAGACAGATATTTCTTAAAAGATGGCGAAGGGAATTATTTAGAAAGCACATGGGATGAAGTTGCAAAAAGGATTGCAAGACATGTTGCTGCAGCTGAAGTAAACTATACCAGCGATGTAGAAGGAATAAAAAATGCAGAAGAGCATTTTTATCAACTAATTAAATCTCGAATTTTCTTACCAAACAGTCCAACGATATTCAACGCAGGCAAAACAATGGACAGACAATTATTCAAAAAAGATATAGAAGAAACAACTTTAGAAGACTACAAAACAATTTTTGATTCAAGAACAAAACACAACATGTTATCTGCATGTTTTGTAATCCCCATGGACGACTCAATGAACGCCATATTTGATGCGGTAAAAAATGCTGCTTTAATAATGAAATATGGAGGAGGAGTAGGATACGACTTCTCTGTTTTACGTCCAAAAGGTTCTTCTATCGCTGGAACAGGGGGAAAATCCTCCGGACCCATTAGCTTCATGCATGTTTTCAACACAGCAGCTTCCACGATAGAACAAGGTGGGGCAAGGCGGGCAGCTCAAATGGCTGTACTAAGGTATGATCATCCCGATGTCTTTGACTTTATAAATTCCAAAAAAGACAACAAAGGCAACAATGTCTTGAATTACTTCAATATTTCAGTGAACATTGACAACCCAAAAGAATTCAAAAAAATGCTCGAAGAAAATGGAGATCTCACCTTAGAACATCCAACATCATCCATAAGAAAGACTATCAAGGCAAACGATTTAATGAACAAAATGGTAGAAAACGCATGGAAAACGGGAGATCCTGGCATGCTCTTCCTTGGCAGACACAATCAATACTACGCAATGAGTGATCATACCCCAGTAACCGCTACAAACCCATGCGGAGAAGAACCACTACCACCTTTTGGAAGTTGTAATCTCGGTTCTATAGACGTTGCAAAATTGGTTGAAGACATGGATTTAGGAAACCCAAACTCGGATGATACTTCAGAATTCCAAGAAATAATATATTGGGCTGTTAGATTTTTAGATGACGTCATAGAATCAAACATCTATCCTCTAAAAGAAATTGAAGAAATGTCTAAAAAGCAAAGATTTATTGGATTAGGAATAATGGGATTAGCAGATGCGTTATACAAAAAGGAGATTCCTTACAACTCGGAACAAGCCAGAAAGTTCATGGCAAAATTAACCGCTGAATTAGCGTATTTCTCTCATATTGCAAGTACTGAATTAGCCAAAGAAAGGGGCAATTTCCCAGATTTTCAAAGATCCAAATACCCGGACGGTTTCATACCATTTCCCATGTTGGATGACGAAATAGACGAAGACATAAAAGCATGGAATGAAAAAATACGTCAACATTTTCAAGGCGAAGCCACAAAATACAAAAGAAATGTACAAACGAACACCATAGCCCCAACAGGTTCAATATCTAACTTGGCAGACACATCAAGTGGAATCGAGCCAAATTTCTTACTATCCTATGTAAGATACATGACCAACAAAGAAGGAGACAGAGTTCCCCTATCTTACATAAATCCAATATTAATGGAAAAAATAGGCACCAACATGACAGAAGAGTTAAAAGCTGAAATCATTGAAAAAGGAAGCATTCAAAATATAGATAGTATACCAAACGAAATCAAAAAAATATTTGTAACCTCTATGGACATACCACCAAAAGATCATTTATTAGCCCAACACGTAATTCAAAGTTATCTTGATGCATCATGCTCTAAAACTATAAACATGCCTAAATCTTCAACAATAGAAGACGTTAAAGCTATCTATCTACAAGCATTAGAATTAAATCTAAAAGGATTAACTATTTACAGAGATGGGAGCCTTGAAACTCAAGTTCTAACCTCCGCTTCCAAAGAAGAAAAAGAAACATCCGAAACACAAGGCAAAAGCGTTACATTCTTCGTATTGGACGAAAAACATAAACTAAGGGCAAGGCCAAGAAAAGAAACCTTACGAAGCGTCACACGAAAGTTCAAACACGACACGGGAACAGTATACGTCACCGTTTCCTTCGATGATGGTGGTGAAGCCGTAGAAATCTTTCTATCAGATGGCACAGAAACTGCAGAGGTCATTGGAAGATTATCATCCATAGCTTTGAGAGCAGGCGTTTCAACTGATGAAATAGTTGAGCAATTAAAAAAAGTTAAGGGAACATATTGTAAAGAATTGGCGCAAGAAATAAGCAAAGCTCTCAACGATTTCAACCAATTATGGGAATCCCAAATAGAAGATTATGAAGTAATAAGAACGGGAACGCCGAAAACCAGGGAAGAAGTAGAAAAATTCGTATACGCCAACGACTTAAAATACGAAAAAGGATATTATATAGACTCAGAAGGCAACGCATACTGCCCAAGCTGCTTATCTAAAAATACCCTGATAAACGAATCAGGCTGTGTTACCTGCACCACTTGCGGATGGTCAAAGTGTTCTTAAAAATATATATATAACAAATATTCAAACCCGGTGGAAATGCTCACCGGGTTTTTATATCGTAAATACGACTTAGCTATAATAATTTTAATAACCTAGATTTTATTATCAGAAGCTATTCTTTATCTACTTTTTTACTGCTAGAATAACTAATTACCTTTACATCTTCTACAGTAATTAATCCATCTTTAACTAATTCCTGGACCTCAGGTAATATTTTTTCAATCTTTTCAGCCTCATCTACCACTTCTATTATCAAAGGAAGATCTGAGGATAATTGTAAAATATGTGCACTTTCTATTCTACTATTTAAGCCGAAACCTTCTATGCCTCTAATGACAGTAGTACCAGCCATCCCAGCCTTTTTAAACTTCTTAACTAAAACGTGGTAAAGTGGCTCATGATTCCATTTATCTGTTTCACCGATATATATTTTTAAAATCTTGCCTTCTCCTGAATATTGCATAATTTTCTCCTTTCTATGGACTACCTAGCAATTTAAATAAATTTATTAAGGAAACGGAATTAGCTAATAGCCTTTGCTAGAATAATGCCTCCCATAACAGAAACAAGACCTAAGAGAAAATTCGAAAGGATATTCATTCCAGCAAAGAACCAATCACGTTCTTCAATAAGAACAACTGTCTCATAACTAAAGGTTGAAAAAGTAGTCAGAGCACCAATAAATCCCGTGGTGATTGCCAATCTAAGGTAAGGATGAGTTAAACCTTTCTCTAGGAAAAAGGTCATTATAAATCCAAGGAGAAAAGACCCAAGAAGATTAACTATTAAAGTACCATAAGGCAAAACACCCTCAAGTTTCAAGCTTACCCACCTCGAAAGCAAAAATCGACTAATCGCTCCAAAAAATCCTCCTAACCCTACAAAGAAAATTTCTACCATATTTGGCTCCTTTCTTTTTCCAAAGATCTTTTAACATTATTATATATTATAATTATTCAAAAACAAAAAAAGTTATAATATTTACGGAGACCTTCAAAAAAGTGTTAAACGTCACGACCTTTTTATCTTAAGTATATGAATTGATTCTTAACAATCTCTCAAAGTTTTGTTTGACAATCTTAATTTTTTATGATAATATAAAATAACTGGTTCTCTTCCAAAAAGTGTGGGTAGAAAAAATGAAATATGAACAAATGATTAAATAATCTGGTATCATGTAAGAA
>NZ_JBSVZD010000045.1:0-9378 GCF_054051725.1 Petrotoga sp. DB-2
TTCTTACATGATACCAGATTATTTAATCATTTGTTCATATTTCATTTTTTCTACCCACACTTTTTGGAAGAGAACCTGTTTTTCTATTTGCTCTAACTCTTGGTTAATCCTTTCCCATTCTTTTTCAAGAGATTCATCATGTTCATGAGGGCCCATGTACTTTTCTATAGATTTTTTCTGTGCCTCTAAAGTTTTCTTCTTTTTCATTAATTCTTCTCTTAAATTTTCTTTTCCGGCCATTATGTTCCACCCCCTTTATTTATTATATATTAGCTTTAGAAAGCAGTCTTAATTCAAGAGTGTTTGCTTCTCCCTCAATTTTTTCAATTTGACTGTTAATGTCTCTTAGAAAATCTTCGTCTTTAATCGATGGAAGATTTATTTTTACATTGTATAATCCACCCTCAACAGCTGCTTTAGCCATTACAAGGGAAATAGCTGCGTCACTTTTAGCCATTTTATAACCTTTTTCTATTGTAACCCCCGAAAGTTCCATGACTTCCAACGCATCTTTGGCTATTTGTAGAGGAACAAGTGTGGCTTTTTTTGTCTTTTCTTGGATTTTTTCATTTCTAGCTTTTTTCTCTTCTTCAGTACTTTTTGGAAGTTTTAAGGCTTCGATTACCTCGTTGAAAGCTTCGGCATCTTCTTCCATGAGCTGAAGAAATTTGTCTCTGTACTCCTCGAATTTTACTTTCAAATTTTTCATTTCTTCTTCAACTTCTTCGTACTTTTTTTTGCCGATAGTTAAATTTGCTACCATGCATCCCAAACTAGCTGCTATAGAACCCGCTAGCGCCGCTGCACTTCCACCCCCGGGAGCTGGTTCGTTGGACGAAAGCTTTTCTAAAAATTCTTTTAAACTCATATCAGATAACAAATTAACTCCTCCTTTTTTGTGATATTTAACACAATACATATATAAATTCCCCTTAAAAATGCTGCTCTTTGTTATCTATTTTATCAAAAGTGATTTAAAAAACAATATATACCATTTGGAAGAAATATCCTTCTAACTGTTTCTAAAGTCGTTTAATTGCTCCTAATCACATTTAATTGTTATTTTTAAAACTTATTTTTTCGAATAGAAAATGATATAATAAAATGGGGTAATGTGTTATAACTAAAATCTCACAACACTTCGGAGGTGAAACAGTGGGTAGTCTATGGATTTTGGCAATAGTTCCTATTATCGCTTTAATTTTTGCTAGTGTTAACTTTAGACAGGTCGTTGTATTAGATGAAGGTACGGAGAGGATGCAACACATTGCAAAGGCTATTAGAATTGGTGCTTCCGCCTTTGTTAACCATGAGCTTAAAGTATTATCAATTTATGGTATATTTATCGCTCTAGCTTTAGGTATCGTGGTAGAATGGTATGTTGGAGTCGCTTTTGTAATGGGAGCTTTTATGAGTGCCCTTGCTGGATACATAGGTATGAAAATAGCTACTTACGCTAACGTCAGAGTTAGCAATAAGGCTCGAACAGAGAAAAGTGTAGGAAAAACTTTGAAAGTTGCATTTCAAGGCGGAAGCGTTATGGGACTCAGCGTTTCTGGATTGGCTCTATTAGGTTTATTTTTAGTATACATTATTTTTGGAAATTGGCTGGGACAGCTTTCTGCAGAAAATTTGGTAATAAAAGTCAACTGGTTGGGAATAAATTACATTCCTTTCACCATGACTGTTTCAGGATACGCTCTTGGATGCTCAATAATCGCTATGTTTGATAGGGTTGGAGGAGGAGTTTACACAAAAGCTGCAGACATGGGAGCAGATTTAGTTGGAAAAACAGAATTAGCTCTACCGGAAGATGATGCACGAAATCCCGCGACTATCGCTGATAACGTCGGAGATAACGTTGGAGATGTTGCAGGACTTGGGGCTGATTTGTTGGAAAGTTATGTAGGTGCCGTAATTTCATCTATAGTTCTAATATTGTATTCTCATTTCCTTTTGGGACCTCAAAACCTTTCTTATGATGCAACTATGAGATTAACTTACTATCCGATACTTTTTATATCGCTAGGATTAATTTCTTCGATGATTGGGATATTGTATATAATCTTAAAAAAGCCTTCCGATGATCCTCATAGAGATTTAAATATCTCTTTGATGACATCGGCATTTTTAACTTTAATTATAACCTTTTTCCTTAGCTTTTTCTATTTGGGAGGCATTAGTGCTACAGAATTTCAAAATATCGGCTTCAGATTGGGATACTTCTCACCTTGGTTGGCAGCTGTCATCGGTATAATAGATGGTATTTTCATGGGGCTTATAGCAGAATATTACACCAATGATGCATACCATCCTACAAAGGAATTGAGCGAATTTGCCAAAGGTGGTCCGGCTATTGTAATTACAAAGGGATTAGCATTAGGAATGGAAAGCGTTCTGTTGCCTGTTTTCCTTTTGATGTTAGGAATCCTTGTATCCTTTGAAATAGCAGGATTGTATGGGGTAGCAATGGCCGCTATGGGTATGCTTTCTTTCGTTGCAGCAACGGTTTCAGTTGACTCGTACGGTCCAATCGCAGATAATGCTGGTGGGATAAGCGAAATGTCAAAATTGCCGCCAGAGGTTAGAGAGATAACCGATAAACTAGACTCCGTGGGGAACACAACAGCTGCTATAGGTAAAGGTTTTGCTATCGGTTCCGCTGCCTTAGCGGCATTAGCTCTCTTTGCATCTTTTATTTATTCTCAAGCCGGTCCTGGAGATGGAGGAGTAGGACATTTAGAAAATATCTTGATCTTGAACATGATAGATTCTAGAACAATAGCTGGAGCTATTTTTGGTGCTGCACTACCTTTCTTTTTTAGTTCTTTTCTAATAAATGCCGTAGTAAATGCAGCTAACAAGATGGTTGATGAGGTAAGAAGACAGTTTAAAGAAATACCTGGATTGATGGAGGGAACGACAGACCCCGATTACGAAAGATGTATCAGGATTAGTAGTGAAGGTTCGCTAAGTCAAATAAAATTCCCTGCCCTCATTGCGACATTAACGCCTATAATTTCTGGATTTTTACTCGGGCCAAACTTTGTAGGAGGACTTTTAATAGGTACTACTCTTAGTGGTGTTATGTTAGCAATATTTTCTGCCAATTCTGGAGGTGCTTGGGATAACGCTAAAAAGAGAATAGAAGCCGGGGGCGTCGAAGGAGAAGGAAAAGGTACGGATGCCCATAAGGCAACAGTCGTGGGGGATACAGTTGGAGATCCTTTGAAAGACACTGTTGGTCCTTCTTTGGATATACTAATCAAGATTATGTCGGTAACGGCGCTTATAACTGTTTCAATCTTTAAAGTGTATCATCTCTTTTGAAAACAAAATCCCGAGGTCATTTAATGTACAGCCTCGGGATTTTTATTCTTTATGATTAAATTCTTAATCCACCATCTATCCTTATAACTTGTCCCGTTATAAAGGAAGAATCATCACTGGCTAAAAATACGGCTAAGTTGGCTATATCTTGAGGTTCTCCCAATCGTTTTAAACACGTATTTTCTACAACATACTCTATCAATTCTTTTTTTAAACTTTCTGTCATTCCTGTTCTAACAAATCCTGGTGCTATGGCGTTTACTCTGATATTTTCTCCTTTCATTGTAAGTTCTTTCGCCCAAGATTTTGTCATTCCTATTATACCTGCTTTTGCTGCTGAATAATTAGTTTGGCCAATGTTACCTTCAATACCTACAACGCTTGCCATGCTTATGATATTGCCAAACTTTTGTTTTCTCATTATCTTTGCAACTGCTTTTGTCATTATAAATGTTCCTTTTAAATTTACTTGTATTACTTTATCAAAATCCTCTTCTTTCATGATAATCAAGAAGTTATCTTTTGCCATTCCGGCATTGTTTACTAATATGTCTATTTTTTGGTATCTGTTATATATCTGAGTCACAATTTCACTAACAGTACTAAAATCAGTTATATCTGCTTTGTAATAAATGAACCTATCTTCTGGAAAATCACTTTTTTCGTTTTCTTCTATTTGAGGTCTTTCATCTACAGCGATCGCTATTACGGTGGCTCCTTCTTTTATGAAATTCCTTGATATTTCTTTTCCTATTCCTCTAGAGCCACCTGTTACGATTGCAATCTTTTGATTTAATTTCAAAGGGAACACCCCCGATTTTTTATATATTAAGTAGTTTAACGTTTTTATTTATTTGTTTAATAAATTTTGTGAGCACTTTTGTTGGTCCAATTTCAACAAATTCATCCACACCGTTTTTTACACATTCCTCAACACATTCTATCCACCTAACAGGTGAAGTTATTTGCTTTATTACATTTTCCTTTATGATATCAGGATCAGTTTCAAACTTTGCCGTTACATTCTGAACAATGGGAACCGTTGGCTTTTTGCATTCTATATGCTCAATTCTTCTTCTTAACCTTTCTTCTGCATCTTTTAGAAATTTCGAATGAAACGGACCGCTTACATTCAACGGAACAACCTTTCTGGCTCCTTCTTCCTTGAGCTTTTCCATAGAGATCAAAAGTTCTTCCATTTCCCCACTTATTACAACTTGTGAGGGAGAATTGTAATTGGCTATTTGGACGTTTGGATAATTGGATAAAACTTTTTCAATCTCATTTAAATCCATACCTATTACCGCTGCCATACCGCCTTTTCCTGGTTCAAAGGCTTCACTCATGTACAATCCCCTATAATAAACCGCTTCAATTGCTTCTTCAAAATCGATCATTTTTGCGGCTAAAAGTGCTGTCCATTCTCCTAAAGAATGACCAGCTACCACATCAGGTTTGAGGCCTTCTTCTAAAGCATTCAAATATTTCATATAGCTAATTGTGAGTATAGCGACTTGGGCATTTTGGGTTAAGGTAAGCTCTTTTTCATCAGTCCCAAATATTATACTTTTTATGTCCAATCCAATCTTATTTTTTACTTTATCAAAATACAATTCATATTCAGGCTTTTTTTCCAATATATCCTTTCCCATACCCAGGTATTGGGATCCTTGTCCTGTAAAAACAAAACATCGCAAAACTTATCTCCTCCTTTCATCGACATTATTTTCTAAGTCATAATTTTTCAAAATATACGACATTACATCTTCAATAACATCGTTAACACTTTTT
This sequence comes from Petrotoga sp. DB-2, assembly GCF_054051725.1. Lineage (NCBI taxonomy): Bacteria > Thermotogati > Thermotogota > Thermotogae > Petrotogales > Petrotogaceae > Petrotoga > Petrotoga sp. DB-2. The sequence goes on from NZ_JBSVZD010000045.1 coordinate 5,122, forward strand.
ATTTCATCGATCAAACCAGCGGATTGCCCTGCCATGAAAGACCCACTTTCTTCATCACCATACAAGAAAGCCTTCATAAGGCTACCTACCAAAGCTTCTTCAGCTTCTTCAGGTGATGATGCTTCTAACTTCGCTATTTTTTTACCGAATTTTGTTTTTATTATGCGAGCTGGATGACCCATTTTCTGACCTGTGATTATAGTATCCCTAATCCCCGCCTTTATTATTTTCTCTTTGTAATTTTCATGGGCTTCACATTCATACGTAGCTATAAAACGAGTTCCCATCTGAATACCTTCTGCTCCCAAGGATAAAGCAGCAACCGCACCAGAGCCGTTAGCAATTCCACCTGCCGCTACTACAGGAACTGACAACATGCTGGAAAGCTTTGCAATCAAAACCATAGTAGTTACATCTCCAATGTGTCCACCACACTCCATTCCTTCACCTATTATAGCTTCCGCCCCTGCATTTTCTAACCTCAAAGCTAGATTTTCTGAGGAAACTACCGCTAAGGTTGTTATCCCATTTTCTCTAAGCATAGGAATATATTTGCTAGAATTTCCAGCCCCCAAAATAGCAACCGGAACTTTTTCTTGAATTATGAGATCTATGACTTCGTCTATATGAGGATTAAGCATGATAACGTTCACGGCAAAAGGTTTATCGGTCATTTCTCTGATTGAATCAATCTGTTTCTTTAAAAGTTTTGCATCCATGTTTCCAGAACCTATAGTTCCTAATCCGCCAGCATTAGAAACAGCCGCAGCCAATTTTGCAGTACCCACCCATGCCATTCCGCCTTCTAATATGGGATATTTAATTTTCAATAAGTCAGTAACTCTATTTTTTACTGGTTCCAAATCAGCACCTCCATCTTCAACTCTTTTTGATACCTACCATTATTTCTGCTTGGGCACATACCTGTCCTTCAACAGTAGCTATTCCCTTTAATTTGAACATGTTTGCTTTCCTCTGTAGAATCTCTAAATCGTATATCAGCTTGTCTCCGGGTCTTGCTTCTTTTTTAAATCGTGCCTTATCTATACCTGTAAATAAAGGAATTACATTCTCATCCATATCTTTCAGAAGCAATAACCCGGCGGTTTGAGCCATACCCTCAACAATAAGTACTCCCGGCATTATGGGATAATTTGGGAAATGACCTTGAAAAAAAGGCTCGTTAATACTAACGTTTTTAAAAGCCTTGATCTTTTCCTCATTCAACTCTAATACCCCATCAACAAGCAAAAAAGGATAGCGATGGGGCAATATTTTCATTATTTCCTCTATATTCATAATTTTCACTCCCATGTAGTTACTATTCCACCGGAATCAGGTCCTAAATGCATACCTATTATTATGTCCATCGGTTCAAAGATGATCTTTTCCCTCGGGACTCCCAATTTAACTACTTCATCCAACAAATCGCCACCTAATTTCAAGCTCCCTGTATGTTCAACGGTTATATTCTTTAACTCTCCTTTGCCTTTTTCTTCCATTGCCAATGTGCTAAGCTCTTTCATTATTTTATTGTATCCTCTAATTCTTTTAACGGGCAATATTTCACCATTATCTAGTTTTAACAATGGCTTAATGTTTAACATACTTCCCACAAAGGCGGTTGCTTTCCCTATTCTTCCACCTTTTGCAAGATAATTTAAACTTCCTACGGTAAAATATACATTTACTTTTTCTTGAAAATGTTCCACGAAACTCTTCAAATCTTCTATACTATAATCTCCTGAGTCTATAAGTTTTTTTAATTCTAGTACTAAATAACCTAATCCCCACGTCGCTTCATAACTTTCCACTATATGGATCCTTTTTTCATCGAGATTTTGAGCAGCTATCCTAGCAGAATTATACGTGCCACTCAGTTTTCCTGAAAGATGGACAGATATTAACTCATCGTAATCTTTCAACATTTTTTTATATACTTCTTCAAAATCTTGAGGCGTGGGCTGTGAAGTGGCAGGTATATAGTCAGATGTTTTTAAAAACTCATAGAAGTCGTCTACATCAATATCCACAGCTCTTTCAAACTTATCTTTCCACTTTACATACAATGAAACGCATCCTATCCCCATTTCTTCTAATTGTTTTGGATCAATGTCACAGGTATTATCGGTTACTATTCCTATTTTAGGCATAATTGTGCCCCCTTTTATGATTTAACAAAAATTAAAGACGCATTGTGTCCTCCAAACCCAAAGGAGTTCTTTAAAATTACGTCCACTTTAGCGTCTTGAGTCTCTCTTGGGATATTAAGTGTTTTCATCTCTTCATCGGGCTCTTCTAAATTTGGCATTCCATGAACAAAATGATTATGGCTTTCTATGACTGAAGCTATTAATTCAATTGCACCAGCAGCTCCCAAAGTATGTCCTATTAAAGTTTTAGTTGATTGTAAATACGGCTTATCGGCAAATTCGCCGAATATTTTTTTAATAGCTTTTACTTCTGAATTATCACCAACAGGAGTACTAGTGGCATGACAATTTATAAGATCCACCTTCGAAGGATCTAATTCAGCCATTTTTAAGGCGTTCTTTATTGCCCTTGCAGCACCTTCACCTTCTGGATCAGATTGACTAATATGGTAAGCATCACCTGTCATTCCATATCCTGCTATATATCCATAAATCTTTGCTCCTCTTGCCTTTGCATGTTCTTCTGATTCTAAAACTAATATACCAGCTCCTTCTCCCATAACAAACCCATCTCTATCTTTGTCAAAAGGTCTTGATGCTTTTTGTGGTTCATCATTTCTTTGAGAAAGAGCCATCATATTGGCAAAAGCCGCTATTGGCATAGGATCAATAACCGCCTCGGAACCTCCAGTTATGGCCACATCAACTTCTCCATTCCTTACCAACATCACAGAACTTATTATTGAATGGACAGCTGAAGCACAAGCGCTAACCGTAGTAAAATTTGGTCCCTTTAATTTATGCTTTATAGAAACAACTCCACTTGCCATATCGGCAATCATCATTGGTATTAAAAAAGGGCTAACATACTTCGGACCTTTTTCGTTCATGACTCCAAACTCATGATACAACGTTTTAAAACCACCTATCCCCGAACCTATTATTACTGCAGCATTTTCTCTCCAATCTTCATCTTGAGACAACCCGGCATCTTCAATAGCCTCATCTGAGGCAGCAATAGCTAATTGCAAAAACCTATCATAACGTTTGGCTGTTTTTCTATCCAGATACTCTTGAGGGTCAAAATCTTTTATTTCAGCAGCTATTTTAACTTTATGATCCGAGGGATCAAACTGAGTTATTTTATCTATGCCGCTTCTCATTTCTTTTAAACTTTCTAAAAATCCTTGTGTGTTTTTTGCTATTGGGTTTACTGTTCCCATTCCAGTTATTACGACTTTATGCATCCACATACCTCCTGACTGTAATTTTATTGATTTGTTAAAGTTCTTATGATAGATTTATGACAAGGATGAAGCAGTCAACATCTTTTTTGTTACTTCTATGTAATACTCATATATTTGTTGAGGTTTCAACCCCGCCCATTTTTGATACAATGTCTCTCGAAGGCTTACTTGCTGAACCATTCCAGTTATCTCACTCCACAAAACCATTGCAATCTTTATAGGTTCTAATCTTTCGTCTATTGAACCATCTTTTATTCCTTCTTCAACCGAGCTAACTAATAATTTAAAAATCTCTTCACTCTTTTCATATGCCTTCTTCACATGGGGATCTTTATCATCGAAATGAACTTCCAAAGTTTCATAATTCAATATCAATTTATAATAATCAACATATTCAAGGCTGAAAGACACGTATGTTTCTCCCATTGATACAACCTTTTCAAAACCGTTTTTACAAGAGGAAAAGTTTTTAATAATTGAGGCGAGTAAAGTAGATAATGCCCTTTCAACAGAGGTAAAATATAGATCTTTTTTGCTTGAAAAGTACAAATACAACGTCCCCTTTGCAAGATTAGCTCTTTTTGCAATTTCGGTCATTGTAGCTTCCTCATAACCTTTTTCCACAAAAATTTTTTCTGCTACATTCATTATTAGATTCATCTTTTCCTCTTTATTTTTCTTCTCCAAACTATTTCGCCTCATACTAATAAAATAAAAATGACCAAAGGTCATCACTTTCATAAGATTATACCACAACAAAAAATCTATTTCAAGTTTTCAAGGGGCTCCTTGTCAAATATGGTTGATAGAATAGACTGAAGAGATGATGAAAAAGGTATTACAGAGATTTTTTGTTG
>NZ_JBSVZD010000046.1:0-9104 GCF_054051725.1 Petrotoga sp. DB-2
CTTACATGATACCAGATTATTTAATCATTTGTTCATATTTCATTTTTTCTACCCACACTTTTTGGAAGAGAACCTAATTTTTTATAAAAACAAAATTTTTATTATAATTTCATTACATTTTGATTGAGGATGTTGTTGTTTTATTCATGTTGTGCTAGGTCTTCTTCAACAATCATTACTTCTTCTAAGTTTCTTAGGTAAAAGGGGTATTCTTTTGGTACGTAGGGCATTTTTGCTTTTCTTTTTCCAATGTCGCTTTTTATTTTTAATAGTACGAATTTTTTCATGTATCCTGTGAAATTTCCTTTGAGATTGAAATTGTCAATTGCACATAGGAAGAGGTAGGTTAAACTTCCAAAGCTGTCTTCAAAGTCTATGCCGCAATTTTGGGTGAGTTTGATTGCTTCGTTGACAAGGAAGCCTTTGTATTTGGTGAATAGGGTTTCTTTTGATTTTTTGTCGCCTTTTTTGGAGAGTGTTACTAGTTCGTGGTCCGATAGTTTGTTGTAGTTTTGATGTTTTATGGTGGTTTCCCCCTTTATTATTTTTTATTAATCTATTCCCGCCCACCGCCCCTTGTGGAAGGGACTCCGTCCCTTATTATCCCTGTTTAAAGACCTGATAGGTCTTTGTGAATTAAGGGGCTTCGCCCCTTATGATCTCTGTTTAAAGTCCTGAGAAGCCTTTGTGGATTAAGGGACTCCGTCCCTTAAGAACCCTTTTTTCAAGTTTGATAAGCTTTAGAGGAGTTAAAGGGCTTCGCCCTTTGTAATCCTACTGTAGGCTTTGCCTTTAGATTTTCGTCAATTTAAGAAACTTATTTTTATTAATCTATTCCCGCCCACCGCCCCTTGTGGAAGGGACTCCGTCCCTTATTATCTCTATTTAAAAGCTAAGGAGCATCTTGAGGATGGGTAGTTGTGTGGCATTTTCAAAGTATGTTATACGTGCGTATACTAATATATCAAAAAAACTCATGCCCCGTCAAGAGGCATGAGTGCGTTTCTTTATTGAATGAGGTTGAATACTTCGTTTGTCGTTGTTTCAACGATTTCTGCTTCGTCTACTTGTGCGGTTGTTGGTACTAATACGCCTATCAAGCTTTGCATTATTGGTTCTATTTCTGCTTGCGTTAGTGTTTCTAATACTCCATCAACTGATAGGGTTTTGCTTTTTCCTTCTGCTGTGTCATAGAATTTCATTCTTAATCTTCTCATTCGCTATTTCCTCCTTTTTAGATTATTTCGTAGCTTTCGTCGAAGTAATAGACTGCGTTGGTGTTTTCACAGAGTGAGACTAATCCTTGTAAGGCGGTTTTTATGTCTGCTTCTACGTCTGTGAATAAGTCATAGCTTTTATACTTTTTTTCTTCTTTTCCGTCTACTAGGCTTATCCAGACGATCTTTGCTTTTCTTGATTCTAAGTTCATTGCCATGTGTTACCACCTCCTGTGTGTTTTTGTTTTTCTTTGGTTTGCCTTGCTTTGCCTTACTTCCCCGGGGAGAAATCATTTTATGCTTTTTCTGGTTTTGGAAATAGTAACGCTACTACTCCGTCGATGAGTATGGAGATTATTAGGTCCATGATCGGAGAGTATTTGCCGATGGATTTTAAGAATTCTCTTACTGCGTTTAACACGATTTCTTTTTTCTTTTTGCCGTTACCAGGTACTTCCACCATTTTTACAAGGTCAGGGATTAGTCCAACTATTTCTTTCATTTTCTCACCTCCACTAATAGTATCCGTAAGAATACTTAAATTGTGGTAAATTATTGTTTACCATTTATCTATTCCCGCCCACCGCCCATTGTGGAAGGGGCTACGCCCCTTATGATCCCTGAATAAAGGCCTGAGAGGCCTTAGTGGATTAAGGGGCTTCTGCCCCTTTTCGATCCCTTTTTTGAAAGCTTGAGGGAAGTTAAAGGGCTGCGCTCTTTGTGATCTTGCTGAAGGCTTCGCCTTTAAGATTTATTATCTTTTCCCACCCACCGCCCCTTGTGGAAGGGACTTCGTCCCTTTTAATCCCTCTCAGCCTTTAAGGATTTCTTTTTTTATAAAGCCCACCATCTTTAGTGGGTTAATTTTTGAGACAGGTGGGTCAAAAATTGGGACAGTTTTGGGTCAAATTTTGACCCAGTTGTGGGTCAATTTTTGGGACACCCTATAAGGTTTTATGTTATTAATATAAATATATAAAAATATATAATATATTTTTTTTCATTTTGTAGGCTGAAAACGAAGGTTTGCAGCCTAGGGTAAAATAGTTGGTTGATAAATTTTTTGGAAGCTTTGTCTTTAAAATAGCTGTCGATTTATGAAGTTTATTTGATTATCTTTTCCCGCCCGCCACCCCTAGTGGAAGGGACTCCGTCCCTTATTATCCCTTTTTGCAAGCTTTTTTAAGCTTGTTTTTTGATGGTTGAAGAGTTTTAACTTTAATTTTTTTATCTATTCCCGCCCACCACCCCTTAAGGATTTATTTTTTTTGATGCATATCGCCCATAGGGGATTTTTTATTCTTTGAATCTAGAGGATTTTTTATTTTTTGAAAAATTATTTTTGGATTTTTTGCAGATATTACTATTGGGAAGAAAAAAATTTTTGGAGTGCTGAGGTGATTTTGTGAATGTTTTTAATCTTTTGAACAATTTTTTTAGAGAAGATGCGAGGGAGAAGGTTTCTTCTTCTGCCACAAAGCTTTATTTCTTTTTGATTTATGAGGCTAATAAGAGTTATTGGGAGGGACCTTTGATGCTTTCTGTTAGAAGGCTTTCTTCGCTTCTTTCTTTTAGCAAGAATACTGTTTCTAAGTCTTTGAGCGAACTTGAGGATAGGGGATTGATTATTTGCTATCCGCGAAAGTAGAACAGCCTTACGGCAAATGAGGAAGACAGCCTTGCGGCAGACAAGAATGACAACCTTACGGCAAATGAGGAAAATAGCCTCATAGTAAACAAGAGAGACATCCTTACAGCGAGCAGGAAAGACAGTTTCGCCGCGGCAAACAATGAAGGCGGACTTTTGGTGCACAAGGGAGACAGCCTCACGACAAATGTGGAGGGTAAAGGGGCTAGTTCTAGTGCTTTTTGGTTTGCTGATTTGCAATTAAGAGAGACGGCTTCACGGCAGACGAGGATAACAGCCTCGCAGCAAATGAGGAAGGAGAAAAAAGAGGTTTGCGATAAGGGAGAGAGCAAGTATGCCAAATTCTTCTGAGAAGCGCTGTTTTTGTAAGGACCCTTGGAATTGCCCAACACATGGGATTTTAGGCAATAATTATATGTGTTCGATATATATGAATTATTTGAACGGGAGTAGGAATTACAGGGATATTTCTCCAAAGATTTACCTTGATGCATCGTTTGATAATTTTCTTGCACTGAATGAGTATTTGAAGAAGGGTTTAACGAAGTGCCGTTATTTCGTTGAGGAGAAGTTGTGGGAAAAGGGTGTTGGTTTGATATTGTACGGAGGGTACGGTACGGGGAAGAGTAGGTTAGGGTTTACTGTGTTGAAAGAAGCGGCTGTTATGGGTTGTAGTATTGGCGTTTTGGATGTGTTGAGGGATTTTGAGAATTTTGAGGGTGCCGATGCCGCTGTTAAGAGAGCGCTTGATTCTGATTTGATTTTTATAGACGATCTTGGTGCCAAAGGTTATGATTGGATAGGGCAGAAGATAAGAATTGTTATAGACGAGGTGAATAGAAATCAAAAAAGCGTTATAATTTCTACAAACTTGCATCCAAAGGAGTTAGTTAATTTTTTGGACGATAGAACCGTTTCAAGGTTGATGGAGATCGTTCCAAAAGAAGGTTTGATTTATCTTGGAGAAGAGGATTTTAGGGTGAAAAAGAGAGAAGAGAAGGTGGTTTATTTTGAACAGATCCGTTAAGAAAATGGCTTTGGAGCTTAAGAGTATCCTGCAAAGAGAGGTCATAAATGAAGAAGACAGCCTCACGGCAGATGAGGAAAGCGTTTTGCTGGATGTTTTTTTGAGTTTTATTGTTTTAAGAGTTTTACAGGCGAAGAGAAACAGCCTCAGGGCAGATAAGAATGAGTTGGATTCAGATATTTTAGGTGATTATTTTTCTGGGGTTCAACTTCTGAATAGAGATTTTGATTGTTGTTATTTAGTAGATAAGATTAAAAACCGAATTACTCGCGAAACGATTGAAAAAGTCAGAGAACTATTTCAGAGTGTGAAAGATGAAGATTGGAAGAAAGAAGAGATTATTTCTTGGTCTTACCAGTATTTCAACGAAGCCAGTCTCACGGCGAGTAAGGATTTAAAGGCTAAAAATGGTGCTATTTCACAGTTTTATACCCCAAAATGGATTGTGGATTATTTGGTTGAAAATACGTTGGGGAAGTATTATACGGATGACAAGGGTGTGGACGTTGAAGATGTTAAGATTATAGATCCGGCTTGTGGATGTGGGAACTTTGTTATTGGGGTGTACGATAAGTTGAAAGAGATGTACCAAAAAAGGGGTTACGATAATGCTTTGATTGCAAAACTTATAATTACTAAGAACTTATACGGTATAGATATCGATGAGAACGCGGTTGAAATTACGAATTTGTTGTTGAGGTTGAAGGCTTTGGAGGATGGAGCCTATGAGAAGATTGAAACAAACATAGTAGCCGTCCCAGAGGAGAGCAGCCTCACGGCAAATGAGTATTTGAAGAAGTTTGAAAAGATTGGAAGTTTGATGAGAACAGAGGATGTTTTGAGTTTAAAGGAATCCGGTGTAGATGATGAGCGATTGAAGAAAGCTTTAGATGTGCTTACTTTGAAGTACGATATTGTTTTGACTAACCCTCCTTATTTGGATTCTTCTGATTATGATTTTGAGTTGAAGAGATACATAAACGAGGATTATAGTGAGTTTAAAAAGAATCTTTACGCCTGCTTTATCAAAAAGAGTTACGAGTTAGTGAAGACGGATGGATTTGTTGGTATGATTACCCCTCAAACTTTTATGTTCATTGCAAGCTATGAGAAGACAAGAAGGTTCATATTAAATAACTTTCAGATAGAAAGATTGGTTCACTTTGGTCTTGGAGGGGTGTTTGATAACGCTTTAGTGGATACAGCGATGTTTGTTTTGAGGAAAAGTGAAGACAGCCTCACGGCAAGTGAGGAGGGGAGTTTAGGTGGATATATAAACTTGACTGCTTTTAATGGGAAAGATTCTAAGAAGAAGGCTTTGTTTTCTATTTGGAAAGAAAAGAGAGAGGATTATATTTCTAAGTATGTTTTTAGGGTTGATAAGAGGGTTTTTACAAAGGTCCCGAGGTTCCCTTTCATCTATTGGGTGAATTCAGATGTTGTTCGTACCTTTGAAAACGAGCCGTTAGATAAGTTTGCCGATGCACGACAGGGTATAGCTACGGGAGATAACAAAAGGTTTTTGAGGTACTTTTGGGAAGTTAGAAGAGAGGATATTAGTTTTGATCATATTAAAGATGAAAGACAGCCTTACGGCAGGTATGGAAAGAAATGGGTCCCATATGCCAAAGGTGGGCCTTACAATAAATGGTATGGCAATTTATGGTGGGTTATAGCCTTCGATGAAGAGAATTACAATCTGTTGTCAAAGATGGGGAATTATCTTCCAAATAGAAAGTATTATTTCAAAAAGGGTATAACTTACACGATGACAACCTCGAAAGGGGCAACTTTTAGGTACCTTCCTTCTGGATTTTTGTTCGATTGTAAGGGGAGTAGTTTGTTTTTTTCAAAAGATGAAGATATCTTTAGGTTTTTGGGGTTGCTCAATAGTAGTTTGTTTTCTTATTTGGAGAGTTTTATTGCAGGGAGCGTGGATTTGGAAGTTGGGGATTTGAAAAAGCTTCCCGTTCCACAAGGTTTGTTTGAGGATTCTTCTGAGACTCAGGCGTTAGAAGCACTCGCCAGATTGAACGTGGCGATTAAAAAGCAGAACATCGAGATATATCCAAACGAACTGCATTTCAACGAGGAGAGTATCGATAGTGTTTCTCAGTTTTATGGGTTTATAGAAAGCAAAAATGCCCTTGATACTTATCTGCTTCTTTCTGAAGGGTTGATAGATGTACTGGTGATGGAGTTGTACAGTTTGAAAGAGAGAAATTTTGAGGAGATTTATAAGACGGTGGGGATTCCTACAGCCTTTTTTCCTTTTGCCGGCGATAAAGGTGTAGATGGTTTGCCACCGTTGAAAGAACTGTTGAAAAGCCAATATTTGTACGAATTTGGTTTGAAGCAAGCTGAACTAATTAAAGTAGAAAAGCTTATTGGAGATGTTTATAATAATAAAATCAAAACATTGAGCCACCTTTTGCCTTTCGATGAAGGTATAACCAACTATCATCGAAGAGAACCTTACGATAATTATGTGGAAAGAAAAGCAGAAGAAAGTTTCCAAAATCCTGTTAAGGTTTACAACAACATGGGTAACCAAGAGGAGATTTTAAAAAAGTTGGGGTTTATAACGATAGATAATGGGATCCAAAAGTATCTTTTGAATGGAGATACGGGTTTTATCCCCTTTGGATTTTCAATTGAAGAAGAGAATAGATTGTTATCTACCTTATTCAAGGAGCGCTCTGAATTGGAGCGTATTGTGAAGAAAGAGTTGAGGGGTTATGTCTTTAAAGATTACCTAAAACTTCATAAGAAGTTTTATAAAGATAGGCCTATCGTTTGGAAGTTGGGAAATAGAGATAGAGGCTTTTTAGTTCATTATCATAACTTGAACGAAAAAACCAAGAGTAACATCTTGGGCTTTTTGCGTAAGAGGATCAAAGAAACAGCCTCACAACAAATGAGGAACGAAAACAAAAGTTTCAGGGATTTGATGAAGATAATAGAGTCTAAGAATTTTGAGGTGAACATAGACGATGGGGTAGTCAAAAATAGTGCAATTTTTTAGTAATTCTTTATATATTTTAAAACCTCCCAAATGTTTTTTGGTTATAATGATTTTGGCTCTAAGGAACTACAGGTTCTTCCCTATGGGCGGACAGCGTAAAGAAGATTCATCATCCCTTTTCCTTATGGATGTTTAAAGGGTTTAAGGGACCGCAGGTCCCTCTTCCTTATGGGTGGGGAGCGTAAAGAAGATTCACCATCCCTTTTCCTTATAGATGTTTGGAGGGTTTAAGGGACCGCAGGTCCCTCTTCCTTATGGGTGGGGAGCGGGGCGAAGGGGCGCTAAAACAGCTTGCAGAGCTTTTAAAGAAGAGTGTAACTAAAAAATCAAAGGGAGGTAGAAAGTATGAAAAAGGGTATTTTGTTAGTTATGTTGGTTCTTGTGGTGTCGTTGCTCAGTTTCGCGGGCGATGTGAAAAACGTGATATTTCTCATCGGTGATGGTATGGGTCCAAACGAGATGTTATTAACGAGTTATATAGAGGGCCGTGAGCTTTACATGATGCAGATGCCTTACAGTGGTTACGCCATCACTTATTCTGCTGATAGCAACGTTACCGATTCCGCAGCAGCGGGAACAGCTCTTGCCAGTGGTTACAAAACTTACAACGGTTTTATTGGAATGCTTCCAGAAGGTGAAGTCGTGCCAACAATAGCGGAAGTTTTGGCTGAGCAAGGCTACAAAACGGGTGTAGTTGCAACTTCAAGAATAACTCACGCCACACCAGCGGCTTATTATGGTCATGTTCTCGATAGAGACGAGGAAGACAAGCTAGCTGAACAGTTGGTTAATAGTAACCTGACTGTTGCTTTAGGAGGGGGTTGGAGACATTTTGACCCTACACAAAGAGCCGATGGAAAAGATCTTATATCTGTTGCAAAGGAAAATGGTTTCGATTATATAACCACTAAGCAAGAGTTAATGGCTTACTCTGGAGATAAAGTTTTAGGGTTATTCTCTTCAAGTCATATGAATAGCGTTACTGAAAGAACGCCTGCTGAACCACTTTTACCCGAGATGACCGCCAAAGCCTTAGAGATTTTATCAAAAGACGATGCTCCTTTCTTTGTGATGATTGAAGGTTCTCAAATCGATTGGGAAGCTCACGATAACGATGTTTTTGGAATTTGGAAAGAAACGGTTGAATTCGATGAAGCTGTGAAGGTTGCTCTAGATTTTGCAAAAGAAAATCCCGATACCTTGGTAATTGTCACTGCTGATCACGAAACCGGAGGTTTAGGTTTGTCATCAGGTGGATACACAATGAATTTGGAAATGGTTAGAAATTATCAAAAAACTACGGATTGGGTTGTAGCTAATTCTCAAGATATGGAAGAGTTAAAGTCCAACGTGAAAGAGTATTATGGTTTTGATTTGTCAGAAGAAGAGATCGCATATTTGGAATCCACTAAAAACAAAGTAGATGCTTTATCAGAGATTACAAGCGCAAGAGCAAGTATTGGCTGGACAACACATGATCATACTGGTGCGTTGGTACCTGTATTAGCTTATGGACCTGGTGCTGAGGAATTTGTGGGTATTATGGATAACACAGACCTTCCTCGAAAAATAGCTTGTTTGTTGGGGGTTGAGCTTTCTTACCCTGTAGAGAATGTACCGAATAATTAAAATTAAAGGGCTGATTAGATCAGCCCTTTAATTTTTTAATAGCTTGACGACTTCGTTTTCTAAACTTTCGAGATCTATCTTTTCTTCATTGTCTAAGAGATTGAAGACCGCCTTTAGTACTATAATTCTTGGATATTTTCGTATTAGCGTTTTAACAGGGTCATCTTGACTTTTTAGGCTTTCCACGTTGTTGCTCATTTCACTAACTGCTCCTTTAAGAGTTATTTATCCCTCCCAAAACCACAATAACAAGCAAAAATTGTCTTTGTTAAAAAAAGTATTGACAAATGTTTTTTTAAATGCTATAATAATCTACGTAAACGGGCTCGTAGCTCAGTTGGTTAGAGCTTCCGGCTCATAACCGGGTGGTCGGTGGTTCGAATCCACCCGAGCCCACCAATAAAAGCCAAGGGTTCCTTGGCTTTTATTTTTTTATACACTTCAATTTTACTATTTTTATCGGCTTTTGTCAACTTTTTTCAGGCTCCTTGTCAAATATGGTTGATAGAATAGACTGAAGAGATGATGAAAAAGGTATTACAGAGATTTTTTGTTGAG
>NZ_JBSVZD010000047.1:0-8491 GCF_054051725.1 Petrotoga sp. DB-2
TAGTTCTTTTTCTTCTTGCCTTAACTTAATTTACCTTTAGTTAATCGTTGCTTTGACCTATTTCTGAAGTGGGTATTGTTAATGATAATGAATTCAAAAAGATAGTGGCAATTTTAAGGTTGGCTGTACCCTATACTGGTTTAATTTTAACAGCAAGGGAACCTTCCCATATAAGAAACGAGATATTAAAGTTAGGAGTTTCACAAATCGATGCTGGTTCTAACATTGGGATTGGAGCATATTCAACAGAAGACCAAGAAGCCTATAGAAAAAGCCAATTCACCTTAGGTGACCAAAGGAGTTTAGACGCTGTAATAAATGAATTAGCGATCGAAGGTTATCTTCCTTCATTTTGTACCGCATGCTATCGTATGGGGAGAACTGGTGAGCATTTCATGGAGTTTGCAATACCTGGATTTGTGAAAAGGTTTTGTACTCCCAACGCTATTTTAACTCTATTAGAATATGCACAAGATTACGCACTGGAAAATACCAGAATATCTATCGAAAAAAGGATCAAAGAAGAATTAAAAAATATGGATGATGGGCCCATTAAAGAGAAATTATTGGAAAGAATATATCTTGTTAAGGCTGGAAAAAGAGATCTATACTTTTGATGCAAAGGGATGTATTATATGAAATTACAAAATCACGAGATTTTAAAAAAGTTACAGAGTAAAGTTCCACATTCCCCATCCCAGTGGGCTGATTACACTAATTTTTCTGAAAAAGTTAAGAATATTGTGAATTATTTTATATCTAATGAAACCATTGAAAAAGAACACATCATCCAAATCTTGTCTTTAAATAAACATGATAAAGATCGAGAAGAACTTTTCAAGGTTGCAAATCTGATCAGAAAAGAGTATACAGGAGATTATATAAACATTAAAGGAGTTATCGAGTTTTCAAATTATTGTAAGAAAAACTGTTACTACTGTGGATTGAGAGCTAAGAATCCAATTATACAAAGGTACCGGATGACTCCCGATGAAATAATTGAAGTGGCAAATCAGGCAGCGATACTTGGTTTAGATACGATCATTCTTCAAAGTGGTGAAGATGATAAATACACAGATGATGATTTAATCTACCTCATTAGAGAAATAAGAAAAAAAACAAGTTTACCAGTATCTTTATCCATTGGGGAAAGAAGCTTTTCGTCGTATAGAAAATTCAGAAAAGCTGGCGCAGTAAGAGTGCTTCTAAAACATGAAACTATCAACAAAAAAATTTTTAAAAATATTCATCCTGAAAAAAGCTATGATAATAGAATAGAACTCTTAAGGTACATGAATACCCTGGGTTATGTGACAGGTTCGGGTAATATTATAGGTTTACCGGGACAAACGTTAGAAGACATAGCAGAAGATATTCTTTTTATGAGAAACGAAAATCTTAGGATGATAGGTATGGGTCCTTTTATCCCAACTGAAAACACTCCGTTAAAAGATCATCCTCGTGGAAGTGGTGAATTAACTTTAAACGCTTACTGTGCTACAAGGTTTTGTATTCCAAAGGCGCAAATACCTACCACTACCGCATTAGGAACAATTTCTCCAGATTTACAATACCAAGGTTTTTATGCAGGATGTAACGTTATCATGGTTAACATAACTCCAGAGGTATATAGAAAAAATTACAACATCTATGATAATAAGATAAAAGTAGAGTTTTATGAAACGTATGAGAAAATCAAACAATTAGGCTTCTCACCTTCCAAAATAACCCAAAAACGAATGGAGGAGAAAAAGAATGCCTGCAACATCCGGTTATAGGACCTACATAGCTATAGCAGGAAGAAGAAACGTTGGAAAATCTTCTTTGATAAACGCAATAGTGAACCAAGAAATAGCTCTTGTTTCCAACGTTGCCGGAACAACTACCGATCCAGTCTATAAAAGCATGGAGTTACAACCAATTGGGCCCGTTACTTTAATTGATACCCCCGGAATAGACGATGAAGGTGAACTCGGGGAAAAAAGAATTGAAAGGGCTAAACGAGCTTTTTACAAAGCTGATATAGGAGTTTTAGTAGTTGATTCTGAACCAAACGAATTTGAACACTTCATCTGCAATCTTTTTGAAAAGATGCATATCCCATTTATAATCATATTGAACAAGATAGATCAACTTAACAACATTTCTAACTTAAAACAATTATATATTAATTCTTTCAAAAAACCAGTTTTAGAAGTTTCTTGCAAAGAAAAAATCAATATAGAAAGAGTAAAAGAAGCTTTGACTGAGTTAAAACCAAAAGAAGAAGAAATTCCCATGCTTCCAAAATTTATTAAAAGTAACGATATAGTCTTACTAGTGGTTCCGGTAGACACTGGAGCACCAAAAGGTCGATTGATAATGCCACAGGTGGCAACTATAAGAGAAGCAATAGATAGAAAGGCTTTCCCAATTGTGACATCTGTTGAGGGAGTAAGTGAAATAATTAGTAAATTGAAAGAAAAACCAAGGTTGGTAATCACAGATTCTCAAGCTATTGGAAGGGTTGCTGAGTTAGTGCCTGAAGATATAAACCTAACTACATTTTCAATATTAGAAGCTCGTCATAAGGGGGATATCAGTATTTTAACTAAGGACTTGGACGTGGTTAATAATTTGGAAAATGGCGACACTGTTCTTATAATGGAAGGTTGTTCTCATCGTCCGTTAAGTGAAGATATTGGAAGAGTCAAAATTCCAAAATGGCTCGAAAAATATACTCAAAAATCCTTGAATTTTAAATTTATTGCCGGCAAGGAATTCCCTGACATAGAAGATGTAAAGAACGTAAAATTAGTGGTACATTGTGGAGGATGTACTCTTACAAGAAGAATGATGATGAGAAGAATAAATGCGATAAATAGATTAGGCATTCCCATTGTAAATTATGGAGTAATAATATCATTTCTCCACGGATCCCTAAAAAGAACTTTAGAACCTCTTTCATTATAAACAATTTTCATTGAGGCTCCTGATTTTAGGGGGCCTTTCTTTTTTCCTTAAACACGTGATTTTCACTGTTTTATAAAAGAATTGTAATGAAATTTAGCTTTTTTGTATAAAGAAGAGAGTATCATAATGTTTGTAAGCCACCAATTTAAAGATTAAGTGAAGAAAGGCGGCGAATTGCGGTGTACGAGAAAAATCAAAGTACTTATCGTGAAGATGATTCTTTCAAATTCAAATACTCTTCTCAAATTGATTTTATTAGATCTCTAAAAAATGCTAACGACGAAGAAAGTATTAGAAAGTTAGCGTTAGCCAAAGAAGATTATTTTTTTAATAATAAGAAAAGTACAAAACGTTAGATTAGAATGGATAAAAATAAAATTATCGAAATTAAAGATCTATCTGTATACATCAACAATCTAAAATTATTGAAGAATATTAATTTAGAAATATCGAAAAATGAAATCCTTTTGATTTATGGACCTAGGAATGCAGGTAAATCTTTGTTAGCAAGGTCTATGGTAGCATTAAATGAGGAACTTTTTAAAGGTATCCAAACCACTGGACAGGTTTTATTTTTAGGTGAGGATGTTAATAGCATTGAAAAAAGATATTTGCGATCCACAATTGCTTATTCTGAACCTACTTTTGTCGATAATATCAATTTCTTAACTTTAAGCGAAGTCTTCAACCTCGCTTTAAGAATAAAACCTTCCGACATTTCTCAAGAACAATATATGCTTCTTGAAAAGCTCAATATTGCACATATTTTTTCTAATCATTCTTCATTAAAAAGTTATGAGAATTTTGAAAATTGGACTATTGGAGATAAGATTTCTTTTATAATTTTTCTAAGTTTAGCTAGAAACCCCCAAGTATTTATATTTGATTCTATTCTAGACCATTTGGACGATTTCATGCATAAAGATATTAAGGATTTTCTTTTCGATATAAAAGAAGATCGATCATTGATTATTTCAACAAGAAATCTCTCCTTGTTTTCTGACATCGCTGAAAAGATTGTTTTTTTGGATAAGGGTGAGATTATTTACAAAGGAAGTATTGAGGGTTTTTTACTGAACTTCCCTCTTTAGTCATTCACTCGTCTTCATTAGAATAGATTATAACTTCGTTTTTCGCAATTTCGATATCGAACTTACCACAATCGTATTCCTTTTGAGGTTGGTAAGAAGGTAATTCTAAAAACATATTGTAAACATTTCCTTCTTTAAATATTCCTCCAGCAAAATCAATCCTATAACTTTCCATTTTGAAAGTTTTTATCTGGATATATTCATCTGTTACCAAAATGGATAAAGGAGCTCTTTCAAAATCTCGATTTACATTTTTTTTACCCAAAGTAACAAATTGGCCCGAACTAGAAAGCAAGTATACCGTACTATCTTTCTCATAGGCAAAAACAATTTCTCCATCTATACAGAATGTCTTACTTTTTTCTTCTATATCACCATAATCACAATAAAACCGGGACTTAGTAATAACAGGTTGTCCTTTTTTTGGCATCCAAATTGATAAAGGCTCTCCGTAAAAGAAAGCTCCGCTTTCAATTTCAAATACTTTATCTATGTTAGTTTCAACTTTTTTATATATCTGTTGTTTTTCCAGATCTAATGAGTATTTTTCACCTTCATAATTTGTTAAGTCTATTTCTATTTTTTTCAATCCATTTGTTAAAGTAAGTTTTGAAGGTGGTACATTTATTGTAATTGGTGTTTTTATTTTTAGATTGTTTAAAGTAGCTTCTCTACTATCTCCCGTAATCTCTAGCTCTATCCATTTTGAAGGTACTCTTGTAATCATCTCACCAATGGGTGGAGAAAATTGATGCTCAAAAATAAAACCATTCACATCTAGAAGTACATTCATATTTTCATTCCAACTTAGAAATTTAGATGTTTTGGTTCCCTCATCTGTAACAATAAAAGAATTTTCTGCAATAACAAAGACACTCCTAGGAAGTTCATTAAGTATTTCATGAATAGTACTATCTAACTTTTCCAACGAAGTTGAAACGGTTTTATTTTTATACTTTATATAGAATAGATTGTTAATATAATCTATTTCCATAATTTGGGAGTTTTCACCAGGAGGGACGGAGATATCCGCATATTTGTAGAGATTTAATAAAACCTCGTCGAAATATTTCGACGGGCCACTATAAACTAAGCCTATTTCCACTTTTGCTAAAGTTAAAACGCTTATTAGAATAAAGCTGAATAAAAATATAACCCTTGAGGGGGAGCTGATGCAGGAGCCAATGCTCTTTTTTTTGCTTCCAGAATTTCCTCTATTTTTTCCACTTCCCATACATCTGTACCCACCTTTACCAATGCACCAACAATATTTCTAACCATTCTTCTTAAAAAAGACTTTCCTTCAACTCTTATCAAAATTATATCTTTTCTTAACTCTATTATTCTTACCCTGTAAATAGTTCTTATAGGATTCCTTTCATCGTTTCCCGTTTTAAAGCTGGTGAAGTCATGCTCACCTTCAAAATATCTTGATGCTTGCCTCATCTTTTCTAAATTTAATGTGAGGGGAACCCACCACACTCTGTTTCTTAAAAATATATTTGGATCTTCATTTGTATAAATAAAATAGTGATATATTCTTTTTTTTGCCTCAGCCCTTGGATTAAACCCTTCTTTTACTTCTTTGACTTCCTTTACATATACATCTTCTGGTAAAATAGCATTCAAAGCATCTTTTATATTTTTTTCGGTCATATTTTCGTTCTCTACCTTAAATGAAATAACTTGACCCATCGCATGTACTCCTGTATCTGTTCTTCCACACGCATAAGATGGAATTTCTTTTTTAAAAATAATTTTTAGTGCTCTTTCAAACTCATCTTGAACGGTACGAAATGTCGGCTGACTCTGATAACCATAAAAGTTTGTACCATCATACATTACCTTTGCTGCGACCCATTTCACGAAAATTCCTCCTAATACGTCTTCTGTACTAATTGAGCCTCTAAAATTTTGAATGCGATTTCCGATTCAAATTTTTTTAACAGATCTATGTTCTTTTTATAAATTCCTTCATAGATTTTTATCAAATACAAATTAACAAGTTTTGTAATTCTTTGAGCGATCAACTCTTTAATATCAAAAGGGACATTTTCAACTGTCTTTTCTAGCCAATAACTAAAATTATTATTTATATCGTTTTCTAAAATCAAATCATTGAAAGAAGAAATTACCCTCCTTAACCCTACATATTTAGAGACAAGATCAACATAATCACCATGAATCTCTCTAACGTTGTTGGAAATGTCATCACAATAACTTAATTTAAGATATTTTCCTTTTCGCTCGCTTATATTTAAATATCTTCTTATACCTGATAAATCATTATTATCTTCTTCCACCAGAAAATATCCCACGAAATGATCAGAATTTTTTCTTAAAATAGAAGGTGGAAGAATATCGTTTATTTTTATCGTGCTGCCATCTAAATAAGAAATATCGTTTATTTCTACAAAATTTCCTTTATCTGAAAACAAAACGTTATGAAACCGCATTTTCACTCACCTTTATTTGAAATACTAAACATTTACAATTTCTGATATAACCTGCTCAGCATCTTTTATTAGTTTACGGGATTCATTTTCTGAAGATGATTTTACCATAATATAAAATTTAATTTTTGGCTCTGTTCCTGAAGGTCTTGCTATTATTTTAACGTTTGAATATCTCAATTCCACTACATCGGATTTCGGGAATCCCTCTATCCCATTAAGATAATCTAAAGTTTCCTTCAAGGTAAAATCACCCACTTTTATAGGTGGGGTTTTTCTCATCTTGTTCATTATACGTTTTATTTTTTGAGTTCCTTCAAACCCTTCAAAAGTAAACGAAAGAAGTTTTTCATCATAATAGCCATACCTTTCCTTTAGATCCTTCAAATATTCAGTGAGTGTTTTCATCTTAGAAAGCAATTCAGAACTCATAACAGAAATTAATGCAGCAGCAATTATGGCATCTTTATCCCTCACATGATCATTCGCTAAATATCCATAACTTTCCTCAAATCCAAATATGAATTTCCTTCCACTGCCTATATACTTTTCAATTTTTTCCCCTATATATTTGAATCCAGTCAACGTTTCTTCGACTTTTACATTGAACTCTTGAGCAATGGGTTTAACCATATCAGTAGTAACTATTGTCTTTACAATGTAATCATCAGGGTTTAAGGAAGAAAATTCTCTAAATTTGCTTAACAAATAGTGAGCCAACATGACTCCAACTTGATTTCCTGTAAAAGATACATAATCACCTTTGTACTTTTCAAATACCCCTATTCTATCACCGTCAGGATCTGTTGCCAAAACAAGATTAGCATCTATTTCTTTTGCTTTTTTCAAAGCCAGTTCAAATGCTTCTTTCTCTTCGGGATTAGGAACCTTTAAAGTTGAAAAGGAAGGATCAATTTTTGATTGTTCTTCAACTAGACTTAACTCAAAACCTAATCTATTCAAAATACCTTCAACTAATTTCAAAGCTGCTCCATACAATGGTGTATATACTATTAAGGGTTTTTTATCCATCTTTGGATTTAAAGACCTAATATATCCTTCAATTTCATCTAAATAATCGTTGAAAATGGTTTCGTTAAGTATATTTATTTTTTCAGAATTAACAGCTTCTTCGAAGCTCATCATCTTAATATCTTTGAAGTAATCTAACTTTTCAATTTCTGTAGTAATTTCATTAGCATATTGGGGAACCGCTTGAGTGCCGTCAGATGTGTAAACTTTGTAACCGTTGTATTCAGGTGGATTATGGCTTGCGGTTATGACTATTCCTCCATCTGTTTTTAGCTTTCTTACCGTGAAGGAAAGTAATGGTGTGGGAGCGACTTGATCAAAAATATGAACATTAACGTTATTAGCAGCTAATACTCGAGCAGCAACCTTTGCAAATAAGTCGGAGTTATTCCTTGTATCGTAAGCAATAACAACACTGGGAAAATCTTTATATTTTTTCAAATAATTAGCAAACCCCTGAGTCGCTCGAGCTACGGTGTATACATTCATTCTGTTGGTACCAACACCCATTATACCCCTTAAACCACCAGTTCCAAATTCTAAATCTTTATAAAATCGATCAATAATCTCATCCTCATTATCCTTTAAACGCATCAATTCTTCTTTGAAATCTTCTGTCACATTTTCAAGCCACTGCTGATATCTTTTATATGCAATTTCTTTAACGTCTTCCATTTCACTCCCTACCTCCATTTTTAGAAGTTTATACTGAATTTAGAAATTTGAAAATTTGCTTTAATAGCACTTCGCCCTGTAACTTCCCGTCCTTTCACACCGAAACTCATCAAAAAAATTATATCATATTTTTTCCTTTTTATTAAGCAAAAATGCCGCGTATATTCTACGCGGCAATTTTTAAGGGCGGGACTTGGGCAGAGAAACTTTAAAAAAAAAGAGAAGGGGGCGATACCTACTCTCACACGTCTTAGCGTACTACCATCGGCACGATACGGCTTAACCGTC
>NZ_JBSVZD010000048.1:0-7890 GCF_054051725.1 Petrotoga sp. DB-2
CTCTACTCTTGCTTGTTCCATATGCCCGATTATAGGCTCTTGGGATTCTATCGTTGTGACTATTTGGTTGAATGTGTCTTTGAATTGTTCAACCACATCTTTCGTCTTGTTGAACATTTCAGTTAGTTTGTCCGAGGTTAGTCCATATTGCATAATCAAAAGTTGGGAATCCAATTCATTAAAAGCATTTAAAACATTGTTTTTATCTCCAAGAGATTTGGATGAAAAATACATGGAAGATAAATTATCTATATTATCCAATATATTAAGTGAACTATCAGCGTAAAAAACGAGGGTTGAAACATTATTTTCTTGGGCTAAGGTTTTAAAGTCGGTAATACTTTGACGTAATTCATTGGATATATCTTTAAAATCTTGATTTACGAGTCTATTTTTTTCTTCGTTCAATTGAACAATTTGATTAAAATTACTTTCATACTCTCCTATCTTAGTGATTATGTTTTGCACAAGTGTAGAATCGGTAGTTTCATCTGTAAAGAAACTTTGAACAGCGTTGATATTTTGAGTAAAAGTTTCTTTTGTTTGTTCATCGTAGTTAATCACATAGTCTTTGAAGGCTAAAGCAGCTTCAAAAAAGTCGTTTTCTATTTCGGAGATTTGATTCGTTGCATCAGATAAACCTCTATAACTACCCAAACCATCGTTGGACTTTACCAAAGAAAAAATATTGAAAGAAATCGCTGCCCCAAATAAAACAAAAATTACAACGATAATTACAATTATCCTTCCTCTCATGCTTTTGAATGACATGGTATTTCTCCCCCTCTATTTTAATTATCTTGAAAATAATTATAATATAAAACAGTACTCAAAAGCAAATAGAAAGTTTTTAAAAATATTTCTTTTTTATTTTTAATATGTTCTAATACGAAATGAAAAATTAACAAAAAAATATGGTATAATAGTACAGGGTATAAGTATAGGAACATTAGAGGCAAATAAAGCTTAAAAATAATATTTAATTTTAAAATGTATTTTTGAATTTTCAAAAACAGTGCAAAATTAATTAATCAGGAGGTGAAAAGTATGTCAGAAACTGGAGAAAACTTGCTATTAGAGTTATATAAAACTATGTACAAGATTAGAACTTACGAAGAAACACTAGCAAAAATTTACTATGAAGGAAAGTCCCCGTTGTTCGATATTTCTGCTGGGCCAATACCAGGAGAACTTCACCTTTCTACCGGGCAAGAATCATCAGCAGCTGGTGTTTGTGCTCATTTAAAACCAGAAGACGGAGTAGTAGGAACACATAGAGCTCATAATTTTGCTATAGCTAAGGGAGTAGACCTTAAAAAGATGACTGCAGAGATTTTTGGTAAAGCTACCGGCTTATCAGCAGGTAAAGGTGGGCATATGCACCTTTTTGATCCAAATGTCAGTTTTAGCTGTAGTGGTATTGTAGGTGCTAGTTTCCCCCAAGGTGTAGGTATTGGTATAGCTGCAAAAATGCAAGGCAAAGATTATGTATCGGTTGCTGTAGGAGGGGAAGGTGCTGCAAATCAAGGCACATTCCATGAATCATTGAATCTTGCATCATTATGGAAATTACCTGTAATCTTTGTCATTGAGGATAACTCTTGGGGTATCTCTGTTCCTAAAGACGCATCCACTTCGGTTAGTAAAATTAGTGAAAGAGCCAAAGCCTATGGAATACCTGGGGTAAGTATAGATGGTAAAGATGTTATGGCAGTATATGAAGTTGCAAAAGAAGCTATCGATAGAGCAAGAAGAGGTGAAGGGCCCACTCTTATAGAAGTAAAAGTTTACCGTTTAAGAGGCCACTTTGAAGGTGATCCTCAACTTTATCGTCCAAAAGAAGATTTAGAAGAAGCAAAAAAGAATGATCCTGTTTTGTTTGCAGAGAACCAATTGCTTTCTAAAGGGATTGTATCCCAAGAACAATTAGAAGGGATTAAAAAAGATATAACAGATGAAATCAACGAAGCAATCGATTTTGCTAGAAACAGTGCATACCCCGAAAAAGATGAAGCTCTACAAAACGTGTTTGCAGGAGGTGAATAGTATGGCCAGAAAACTTCCAATGCATAGAGCCATTTCTGAAGCTATTGCACAAGAAATGGAAAGAGATCCCTCTGTTTTTGTTATGGGAGAAGATGTAGGTAAGTACGGCGGCATTTTTGGCGCAACAACTGGTCTATTGGATAAATTTGGCCCTGAAAGAATTAAAGATACTCCAATTAGTGAATCCGCTTTTTTTGGAGGAGCTTTGGGAGCAGCTTCAAAAGGAATGCGACCGATTGCAGAATTAATGTTTGTAGATTTCTTTGGTGTCGCAATGGATCAAATTTACAACCATATTGCCAAAGTTCATTATATGTCCAATGGAAACGTGAAACTTCCTTTAGTGATAACTACCGCAATCGGTGGAGGATACAACGATGCCGCACAGCATTCACAAACTTTGTACTCTATTTTTGCGCATGTTCCTGGTTTGAAAGTTGTAATTCCTTCTAACGCTTATGATGCTAAAGGTTTAATGATTTCGGCTATAAGGGATGACAATCCAGTAATGTACTTTTTCCATAAAGGACTTTTAGGAATTGGTTGGATGCCTTCTCCGGAAGAAGCAGCAACAGAAGTCCCCGAGGAACCCTACTCAATCCCTATTGGACAAGCTAAAGTAATTCGAAAAGGTAAAGATATTACTTTGGTCAGTGTAGCAAAAACTTTGTATGAGGCTAATAAAGCTGCTCAAGAACTTGAAAATCAAGGGATAGATGTTGAAATCATAGATTTGAGATCATTAGTACCTTTAGACAAGAAAACAGTAATAGAATCAGTCAAGAAAACGGGTAGATTATTAGTGGTTGACGAAGATTACTTGAGTTATGGAATGAGTGGTGAAATAATAGCTTCAGTCTCCGAAGAAATTGGAGATCAATTAAAGGCTCTTCCTAGAAGAATTGCTTTCCCTGATGTACCTATTCCATACAGCCGTGTACTGGAACAATTTACTTTGCCTAGTGCTGACAAAATCATCTCAACTTGCAAACAAATGATAAAGTAGGTGAAAAAATGAGTGTAGAAATTAAGGTTCCAAAAATCAGTGAAGAAGGAAAATCTGGAGTTATTATAAGATGGTACAGAAATGAAGGGGATCAAGTTAAAGAAGGCGAAGAAATCTGTGAAGTTATGATCGAAAAAACAACACTTAGAATTACTGCCCCTTCTTCAGGAACGCTTAAAATTGTGAAAAAAGATAACGATGAAATCGAGGAAGAGGAAGTCATAGGTTTTATAGAAAGCTGAAAAGTTTAAAGTCTGGCTAATTGCCAGACTTTTTTAAATTATAGTAAATTATAATTTTTAAAAGCTGATTTTATGAGTACTTTTACTTTTTCCATATCTAAATCTTTTCGAAAATCAATCAAATTTGCTACTGGCGAACGAATACTTTTAATATAATTAGGTGATTCTTTAGGATATTCTTCTTTCCACTTGATAATCCTGTTTAATTCTTCTAGGTCAGAATTAACAAGCAAACTAAAATGAAGAAAAAATTTTTCATTCGTAATAGTAGCAGCTGAACCAGAAATTTTTTTTCCTTCTATATATATACTGTTTCTTTCGTCTACAGTTATATCCTGTGCAATAAAGCTTTTGAGGATCTTGGCAACGATTCCTATAATACCCTTAGCTTCATCTAAAAAGTAATTAGAGAATAAAACATCCTCTTTTCTTTTGCAAAAAGTAACATTTAAATTCCCTAAATCATGATAAACCGTACCACCTGGTGTTAATCTTCGTATAATTGGAATATTTTTTCCATTTAGATAGTCAATATTTATTTCTAAAGCCTCTTCCTGAAATCTACCAATTACTACACAAGGAGTATTTTGCCATAGCATTAAAATACCATCACTATTGAGAGGTTGCTTCAAAATATTTTCTTCAATTTGAAAGTTTTGATAAGGATTTGTACAATTATTCTCTAAAAGGCTAAATTTAAATTTACGACTCATATCTCTAATTAATTTCAAGTGCCCCCTTTATTTTTAATTAAATTAATTATACAATAAAACAACACACAAAAGCAAATAAAAAGTTTATAGAAATATTTCTTTCTAATGCAAAATGAAAAATTAACAATAAGATATGGTATAATAGTATAGGGTATAATTAAAGAAGAAAGAGGAGGTAGATTATGCAATATAACAATCTTGGTAAAGCAGGTATAAAAGTAAGTGAAATTTCATTTGGATCTTGGTTAACTTTTGGAAATCAATTAGACACAGAAGGGGTCAAATCATGTTTACGTACAGCTTATGAAAACGGCGTTAACTTTTTTGACAACGCAGAAGCCTATGCTAATGGGCTTTCTGAATCTTTAATGGGAATGGCAATAAAAGAGTATAGAAGAGAAGACCTAGTAATTTCTACAAAAATATTCTGGGGTGGAAAAGGCCCAAACGATAAAGGGGTATCAAGGAAACATCTTTTAGAAGGAACATGGAACTCTCTAAAAAGGTTACAAGTTGATTATGTCGACCTTATATTTTGCCATAGACCAGATCCTACAACGCCCATTGAAGAAACAGTATTCGCAATGGATTATATAATAAGAAACGGCTTAGCTCTTTATTGGGGCACTTCCGAGTGGAGTGCGGAGCAACTGGAAGAAGCTTATCTAATAGCGGATAAAAGAAATCTTATCCCTCCCACAATGGAACAACCTCAATACAACATGTTTGTTAGAAATAAAGTTGAGAAAGAATTTAAACCTCTTTATGATAAATATGGATTGGGATTAACTACGTGGAGTCCATTGGCCAGCGGGGTATTAACTGGAAAGTACAACGAAGGAATTCCTCAAGATAGTAGACTTGCAAAATTTGAAAATTTACGAAACGAGTTCGAAAAAGGCGGACTATTATCTCAAGAAAATATCGAAAAGGTCAGAAAATTGACAAAAATAGCCAATGATTTAGGTGCAACGATGGCTCAGCTTGCCCTCGCCTGGATATTGAAAAATCCAAACGTTAGTACCGTAATAACTGGAGCAAGTAGACCAGAACAAGTGAAAGAAAATGTAAAAGCTTCCGAGATAAAAGAAAAACTTACAGATAGCGTCATGGAGGAAATTGAAAAAATTCTAAGCAATAAACCCCAATAAAAATGATCAAAATCCCACCGATTCGGTGGGATCTTTTTTAATTTTCTTTAGCTTTTAAGTAAGCCTCTTCAGCACGATATGAGCTTCTTACCAACGGACCAGATGCAACAAATTTAAACCCAAGTGAATATCCAATTTCTTCATATCTTTTAAATTTTTCGGGGGTAACGTATTCAACAACTTCAACCTGTTTCGTAGAAGGCCTTAAATATTGACCTAAGGTCATTATATCGCAGTCGACTTCCCTTAAGTCCTTCATAACCTTTACGACATCTTCTTCTTGTTCTCCAAAACCTAACATTATCCCTGATTTAGTAACTAAAGAGGGATTTATTTCTTTTGCTTTTCTCAAAACATCCAAAGACCTTTTATAAATAGCTTTGGGTCTAATTCTTGAATAGAACTCAGGGATAGTTTCTATATTATGGCCAAAAACTTCAGGAGATGCTTCAGCAACGATTCTAATAGATTCTTCAACCCCTAAAAAGTCTGGAACTAAAACCTCTACTTTAACGTTTCCAGGCAATTTTTTTATTTCGCTGATGACTTGGGCAAAATGAGACGCTCCTCCATCAGGCAAATCATCACGGGTAACAGAAGTAACAACTGCAAATTTCAACCCCAACTTTTCTACCGCTTGAGCCAATCTTTTCGGTTCATCCTTATCCAAAGGTAAAGGTTTACCTTTTGGTACAGAACAATACCTGCATCCTCTAGTACATATATTACCCATTATCATGAATGTTGCGGTTTTTTTAGCAAAGCACTCCCCAATATTTGGGCAATCAGCGCTTTGGCAAACCGTATTAAGTGAATAATCCTCAATAAAATCTCGAATTTCTTCAAACTTTTCGGGGGAAATACTTACTTTCAACCATTCTGCATTCTTCATCATTTTCACTCCTATCATAGGTAAATTTAATATCAAATATTTCTTCTGTTTTCTGAATAACCTTTGTTTTAACCTCTTCAATATCTTCTTTTATACCTAATTTTTCTAAAGAGGTTACACCGTACTCTCTTATCCCACACGGAACAATATTCTCAAAATACGACAGGTCGGTATTAACGTTGAAAGCTAAGCCATGCCACGTAATAAAATGATCAATCGAAAGTCCCATTGCACAGATTTTCTTATCTTCAACCCATACCCCTCTATATTTTGAATGTGGAATTCTCTCTCCTATGATGTTGTAGTCTTTTAAAACTTTTATTATAATTTCCTCTAAATTATAAGCCAACTGCCCAATATCAGTAGGCCATTTTCTAAGATTAAGAATAGGATAGATAACTAATTGCCCAGGGCCATGAAAAGTGATATTTCCTCCTCTTTCTACTTCATATATTTCCGCAATTTTTTTTATTTCATCGACATTTTTTTTTAGATTTTCATATCCTCCTCCTCTTCCAATAGTGTACACTGGTGGATGAGATAATAGTATCATAATTCCATCAGCTAAGCCATTTCGGACAATTTTCATAGCTTGTTGTTGAATCTCTTTACCTTTCAAATATTTAACTTCATTGTAATTCCATACCAACCCTCTTCTCATCTTATCTAACTCCTTAAACTAATATTGAATTCTTTACTAATATTATAACAGATTAATTAAAAATATGAAAAGAGAAATTTATCACAAGATTAAGCAATTACGAGCAAACGTAAGAATTCTTTCCCTAAACAGCCATAAACAATTGTAATCGCTTCTTAGCGCATCTAATCTCCATAGATGAAATTTTAAAAAACTAAGTAAAAAGAGTATAATTGTGTTATATTGATTTTTTTAAAAAGGATTGATTAAAGTTCAAGCTAAAAATATTTTTTAAAACTATGTACTAATAACTTTAAAAAGGAGAGGTGAATTATATGGACGAATTTAAAGAGATTGCTGAACAGTACGATATAGACCTTGAAAAGCTAAAAGAGGAAAAAGGCGAAATAAGCCAGGAGATTATTCAATCATATATCAAAGAGAAATTTTATCCTAAAGTAAAATCCGAAAAAAAGTTGATAGGTATAAGAAAAATTATTTCCAAAAGACTTTATCAAAGTTATAACCAGGCGATTCATGTGACTCTCAACATGGAAATAAAAATGGACAACATAATTAGTCTACGGGAAAAAATTGAAGAAAAGCCTTCGCTTACCATTCTTATGATAAAGCTTTTGGCAAATGCACTGAGGGATTTGCCTGAGTTGAACGCTACCTTTGATGGAGAAAAAGTTGTAATATATGATTCTATAAATATCGCTGTTGCCACTGATACACAAAATGGTTTAATTACACCTGTTTTAAGAGAAGTGGATAAAAAAGATATAAAAACTTTTATAGAAGAATACAATGACATAATAACCAGAGCACGAAATAGTATGTTAAAAGAAAAAGATTTAATAGGAGCTACTTTTACCGTTACAAATTTAGGAATGTTTGGTGTTGATTCTTTCACCCCTATTATTAACCCACCTCAAGTTGCAATATTAGGAATAAATAGAATAAAAGATTCCCTAATAATAGAAGAAGGGGAACAAAAGATAGCAAAGATAGGAACTTTATCACTTACAATAGACCACAGAATTATCGATGGTGCTCTTGGAGCCCAGTTTTTACAAAAAGTGAAAGAACACTTCGAAAATACAGAAGATATATCATAAAGCGGTTCTATCACGAAAATAGTGGGTAATTAAGCTGGAGTTAAATTAAGTTTACCAAGGGCAATAAAGATAGTGATTT
>NZ_JBSVZD010000049.1:0-6616 GCF_054051725.1 Petrotoga sp. DB-2
TGGTATTGAAAAAAAGAAACACCAATATATTTTACCATTCTTGCCATAATAAATCAAATTTTCTATTTATGATGTCAGCTAACCCTTTATTTTCAATTATTACAACCATTTCGTCATTTTTCTCTCTTGCCCTGTAGGTCAGATTGTAACTTCCTATAATGACCGTTTCTCCATCTATTGTTACACACTTTGCATGAATGTCATTCCTGTATTTTATATTTATGCCTTGCATATATTTTAATGGTGATGTGTAGATTTTGTTCCAATCGTCGGATAGTATTTCAACAACTACATTATTGGAGGAAGCTTGTTCCAAGATATGGACGAAGTAGGGATCAGTGAAAGAATATGAAAAAACTTTTAAAGAAATTTTGGATCTCTTAATCTCATTTAAGACTGAGTTAAGGACCTCTTTTGATGGTCCAGTTACTATTTTTACTTTCCCGAATTCTGTCGTGCTTAGGCGCTCATTGATTGGTTTTTTGTAATATCCAAATTTACCCCTTTGAAAGTTTTCATATTCATCAAGGAAAACTTTTACGACCTTTTCATCTTCGGTGTAGATAAAGATGTTTAAATCTGTTAATAAACCGCTTGTAGTGAAATTTCCGGTTCCAAATAATACTGAGTTGTTATCAAAAATCATATATTTTTGATGTAGATAACCATCGGTGTTTTTGTCATATTTGATGTTTAAATTTAAATCACCAGAATATCCACCATCTTTTTCTAAAAATATTTGGTGATTTATAGCTGATAATTTTTTAGAAATTGTGTCATCCAAACTGAAAGATACAACTTTTACTGAAGTGCTCGTTGTTAGTTTTTGGTTTATAAAGTGTGCTAATTCTCCACCGGAGAAGAAGAGTTCATAGGAAAAAAGCGAGGTAAAGAAAGACAGAAATAATGCTGTTAAGGTAAATTTTGCTTTCAATGTTGTTAAACCTCCTACTTTGTTACCTCCGATACTATCTTTATCAATTCTATAGCGCCCCTTCGCCCCGCTCCCCACCCATAAGGAAAAATGTTTTCATCTTTTAGCCAAGAAGCCGACCCATAAGGAAAAAAGTTTTTTTAATATTTTCCCCAGAACACCCTCGTACGAAAAAAGTTTTTTGTTCTTTTTCCTAGCGGCCCACCCATAAGGATAAAGGAGCTTTGTTTTTTTGCCCGCAACCCACACAGAGAAACAAAGAATGAAATCTTTAGAATTATAGCATATTTTCAGATTATGTTTCTAAAATGCGCGTCGAAAAGAAAATTTATTGAAAGTATGGTAAAATATGTTTGTTATATTGTAAATAACAGACTATTGGAGGAATTTTTCATGAAGGTGTTGTTTCTCAATCCTCAAGGCAACTTTGACAAAAACGATTCTCATTTAACTGAGCATCCTGATTTTGGTGGTCAGTTGATTTACGTTAAAGAAGTATCGAAAGAGTTGGCTAATTTAAATGTTTCTGTGGATATAGTTACCAGACAGATAAATGATCCAAACTGGCCAGAGTTTTCTAAGAAGTTAGATTATTTTGATACGAATAAAAACCCAACTATCGTTAGAATACCTTTTGGTGGAGATAAATTTTTAAACAAAGAGCAATTATGGTTATTTTTAAAGGAATACGTTGATAATATTCTTTCATTCTACAAAGATCAAAAGATAGATTTCATAACCACCCATTATGCCGATGGAGGTTATTCAGGAGTTCTTTTAAAATCAAAATTAGGCTTAAATTTCTCGTTCACAGGGCATTCTTTAGGTGCCCAAAAAATGGACAAACTAAACGTCTCTTCTGAGAACTTTGAAGATCTAGATAAAGAATATCACTTTTCTCAAAGAATAATGGCTGAAAGATTGTCCATGCAATACGCATCTAAAATTATTGTCTCCACATCTATGGAAAGATACGAGCAGTATTCTCATCCTTTGTATGTCGATGTTTCTGAAGTTGAAAACGACAATAAATACAAAGTGATTCCCCCCGGAGTTAACACGGAGATCTTTAACGATGATATGACTGATCTCGATCAAGAAACTGTCGCCCAAATAGAAAAAAAATTAAATAAACAGCAAAAACCTTTTATCATTCTCTCCAGCCGTTTAGATCTCAAAAAGAATCATATTTCTGTTGTAAAAGCATACGCAAATTCTAAAGATCTTCAAGATAAGGCAAATCTAGGAATATTTCTTAGGGGCATTCCTGATCCATTCACCGACATACACAAATTGTCGGAAAAAGAAAGATCCATCTTAACCCCAATTTTGGAAGAAATAGTAAAAGCGAATATAAAAGATAAGGTATATTTTTTTGATTTAAAATCTCAACTTGCCTTAGCTTCTGCTTACAAATTCTTTTCAAAATTGAAGTCCGTCTTTGTTTTACCTTCTTTTTATGAGCCTTTTGGCTTAGCTCCTATCGAAGCAGGCGCTTGTGGCCTCGCTGTTGTTGCAACAAAGAATGGTGGACCAAGTGAAATATTCTCAGATGGTTCAGGTGTATTAATTGATCCTGAAGATATACAAAATATTGTTGAGGGCTTAATAAAAGGTTTGAACAATTATGATTATTTTTCAAAAAAGGTTAAAAAAAGAGTTTTAGAAAACTATACTTGGAAAAGCACTGCCAGAGGATATTTAGAGGTTATTGAGGAAGGAATTAAACTTCCCAAAAAAACCATAGAAAAAGTGCCTTCTTTAGATGCAAAAGAAATAATACTTGATTATTTAAAAAATAAAAAGATTTGAAATTATGGTATAATTTCGATGATAGAAGAAAAAAGTGTCGATTTTAAGGTTGGTGTGGTGAATGCTGCTTTCTTTGTCCATAAAAAATTTTGGTCTTTTTAAAAGTGCTAACGTAGATTTTAGCAACAATTTCTGCGCTATCACTGGTGAGTCGGGAACGGGAAAATCCATGTTTCTAAATGCTTTAAATCTTTTTTTAATAGGAAACGTTCCTCAAAACCTGAAGACCTCAGAAGGTTCCGTGTCAGCGTATTTTACTGTTAATGAATTCATTAAAGATATGTTGCAGGAATACGCACCTTTTGATGGTGATGAATTGATCTTAGCTGTAAATTTCACTCCTAAAAAGACGCTTTTTAGAGTAAACGATACAATAGTTCCAAGAAACGTTGTTCAGGAGGTTTCAAAGTATCTGCTAGAAATTCATTCTCAAGACTCCAACATAGCTTTGAGAGATGAGAATTATCAAAACTCTTTGATCTTTAAGATTTTGAGGGATAAATTCGCCGAGTATTTTTCTGAGTACGATAAGGGGTACCAGGAATATTTGAATTTAAAAAGAAAGTTAGAAAATCTTCCAACCAATAAAACAGAAATCTTTCGAAATATTGATATTTTAAACTACCAGATACAGGAAATTGAAGAGGCGAACCTCCAACCTCGTGAAGATGATGAACTTTCTGCTAGATTTAAAACTCTAAATAATATGGAAGAAATCAGGGAACGATTGGTGGAATCATTAAACATATTAAAAGACAGAGATGAACAAAGTATTGATGAGGAAATTGGTTATATAATTTACAATCTGTCAAAGCTTAAAGATTTTGGGTTTGGTGAAGAATATTCCTTGGCTTCTTCTATTCAAGAGCAGATAGATGAATTATATACCCTTTTAGAAAATAGATTGTCTGAATTAGATAGTGATTCAGAAGAATTAGAAAGAGTCAGTGAGAGACTGAATAAAATCATCGAGTTAAAAAGGAAATATGGACCATCTCTTGAGGATGTTTTAGAAAATCTCAACAAGTTCAAAATTCAAAAAAGTGAGTTAGAAGAAATCAAAAACGATTTTCACGAATTAGAACCGAGATTGTCTAAGTTGAAAGAGGAATTATTAGAACTCAGTGATAAAATAATAGAGAAGGTTACTCCTTTTCTAAATGATTTAAAATCACATATTGAAAATAATTTAAAGGATCTCAATATGGAGAATAGTAAGATAGATTGGAAGATAGAAAAACTAAAAGAACCAAAAAAAGAGTCCGCACATAGGATTACCTTTTTATTAAAAACAAATCCAAAAAGTAAATTTATGCCTTTAGCCGAAATAGCTTCCGGTGGAGAATTATCTAGAATAATATTAGCAGTAGAGGTTGTACTAGGAAAAAATCATGCAATTGATACAATGGTTTTTGACGAGATTGATTCTGGAGTTGGCCCAAGAATGGCCGATGTCGTAGGAAATAAGCTCAACGAATTATCAAAAGATAAACAAATTATTGTAATTACTCATATGCCACAAGTTGCAAATTTCGCCACTGAACATTTTAAAATAGTAAAATCGTTGAACGAAGAAACTACTTCAACAATCGTAAAATTATCAGAAAATGAAAGATTAGAAGAAATAAAAGAAATGTACGGAAACATTGTCTATTGAAAAGGATGTGTAAAAGATGTACAGTCGTGAAGATCTGATAAAAAAGATAGTAGATGAAAAAGGGCTTCAAGCTATTCCTAATTTAATAGAGCTATTAGATGACGAAGATTACGAAGTTCGAGAATTGGCACGGGATGCATTGAGCGTGATGGCACCCGAAGGAAAAGAATACCTATTACAAGAGTTCAAACGAAGATTCAATCTCAACCTTCAAGACGATACTGTTTTGTTGTATCTAGCTGAACTTTTGTCTGATTTGAAGTGTCATGAAATAGTGGAAAACCTTAAGATGATGTTCAATAAATTTTCTGATGAAAGGGCTTTCCCTTTGATCATAGAGAATTTATTAAAAATCACAAAAGATGAATCTTATTTAGATATATTGAAAACTTATATTGACAGTGACGAGGGGGAAATAGAAGAGATAAGCGTTATGGCCATCACCGAGTTACCAAGCAGAAAAACTTTAGATATACTTTTAGAGAAATATTATAAAACTACCAACAACTCTTTAAAAGTACTTATTTTGGATTCAATAACAAAAATCTTGACTAAGAATTTTGATTTAGTTCCATACCTACAAGAACGTGACCCTGAAATATCCGAAAAGCTGGAGTTGCATCTCAAAAGGTCTTGATTTTGGACTAAAAATTTGTTATAATATAGATGTATCCCAGTAAAAAAAATTCACCCCGAACGGGGTCAAAGAATAAAGTATGGGGACGATTGGGTTCGACGGGAATAGGCTGAAGTCGGGAAGCGAGTCGAGGAGTCTGAAACCTCGTAAAAAACGAAAAAATATTGAAATGCCGAAGAACCAGAATTAGCATTAGCTGCTGCGTAGACGGCGGCTCGTCTCTCCTCAAGTTTTCTTGGAACCTCTCTTGAGGAATGAGGCGTCAGAAAAAGGTTCCACTTCTAAAATCTCTTACCCGGATTTTAGAAGTATCAATGGGTAATAGGAAATTGTGACTCGGTCCGCAAAGTCACAATTTCCGAAAGCTGATTGCGGACTGCGCTCGGAGAAGCCGACTTCGCCTGTTTTCGGACGCGGGTTCGATTCCCGCCGTCTCCACCATTTTTTTTAAGGTAGTATGTTAAAAATTTCACATATTTACTAGATACATTTACTTAAGAAATGAAATGATCCTATAAAATAAGAATTTGATTTTAAAAAGGTAACAGGGCAAAACTCTTCCCTGGAGTGGGAGCAGGCGAAACGCTGATTCTCCATCCTTATGGGTGGGCTGCGGGGCGAAGGAGCGCTATATATAAAATTTAGAGATTCTAAAGACCGTATAATCCACAAATATGGGAGGTTGATTAAGTGTTTTGGGTAAGAGATAAGGCAAATCAAAAATCTTTTATCAAAGAAGATGAAATATTTAAGCTCTTGGAAGAAATGAAATCCCCAAGTAGATTAAAAGTCAGAGACATTATTCAAAAATCGTTATCAAAAGAAAGATTGGATTCGGATGAAGTCGCAACACTTTTAAACGTTGAAGATGATGAAACGTTAGAAGAGATTTTTGAAGGAGCAAGAACATTAAAAAAGAACATATATGGGAATAGAATAGTGTTATTTGCCCCTCTTTATATTGGAAACAAATGCATAAACAATTGTGAATACTGTGGTTTTAGATCAAGTAACAGCGAAATTTTTAGAAATACCCTTAGTTTTGAACAATTAGAGAAAGAAGTAAGAGCCCTTGAAAACAAAGGTCACAAAAGATTGATATTAGTATATGGCGAACATCCTGACTACGATGCGGATTTCATCGCTAAAACCGTAGAAACTGTATACAAAACTAAAAACAGAAACGGTGAGATCAGAAGGGTGAATATTAATGCTGCCCCTCAGACAATTGATGATTACAAAAAAATAAAAGAAGTAGGTATAGGAACGTTTCAAATTTTTCAAGAAACTTATCATTATGAAACATATAAGAAAGTTCATCCAAAGGGGCCAAAATCAAGTTATATATGGAGACTATACGGATTAGACAGAGCAATAGCTGCAGGTATGGACGACGTTGGGATCGGTGCCTTATTTGGACTTTACGATTATAAATTTGAGGTTATGGGACTTATATCTCACACCATACATTTGGAAGAACGCTTTGGATTTGGTCCACATACAATTTCCTTTCCACGAATGGAACCAGCCTTAAATACCCCTTTATCTGAGCAACCTCCCTACCTTGTTAATGATA
>NZ_JBSVZD010000050.1:0-5952 GCF_054051725.1 Petrotoga sp. DB-2
GTTCTTTTTCTTCTTGCCTTAACTTAATTTACCTTTAGTTAATCGTTGCTTTGACCTATTTCTGAAGTGGGTATTATATATTATGTATATCTTGCCATTCTGTGTGGAATATACCCTCTTTGTCCCTTCTTTCGTATGTATGAGCACCAAAATAATCCCTCTGTGCTTGAATCAAATTCGCCGGTAACTCTTTTGAACTTAATCCATCAAAATAATCAAGAGCCGAACTTAGAGCAGGAATAGGTATGCCAGCTTGTTTGATTTGAGAAACTACCTCTCTCAACTTTGGAATTTTCTCCTTAAAATCACTTTTGAATTCGTCAGAAATTATCAAATTTACTAAATTGGGGTCATTTTTAAATGTTCTTTGGATTGGTTTTAGAAATGCGGATCTTATTATACATCCATCTTCCCAAATTCTTGCAACTTCTGACAAATCTAAATTATACGCGTATTCTTTGGATGCAACTTGCAACAACTTCATACCTTCTGCGTAAGCAATTATCGTTGAAATATACAAAGCATCCCTTAGGGAATTTATAAAGCTTTCGTTTAAATTCATTTCGATGGGGGTTTCATATATCTCTCCAATCCTCATCCTTTCATCTTTTATTGAGGATAAGGTTCTTGCATTTACGGCGGCGTTTATGGTGGGTATGGAAATATTCAAGTCTAAAGAGTCTTGAACACTCCATTTCCCTGTACCCTTCTGTTTTGCGCTATCTAGAATAACGTCAACAATTGGTCGACCAGTTTCTTCGTCTTTCCACTCTAAAATCTTATAAGTAATTTCCATCAAATAAGATTTGTGTTCTTCGTTCCATTCTTTAAATAATTTACTCATATCCTGAGGATTCATTTTAAGCACTTTCCTCATAATATCGTATGTTTCTGCTATCAATTCCATGATGGCGTACTCTATCCCGTTGTGAACCATTTTTACATAATGACCACTTGATTTAGGACCAAGGTAAGTAACACATGGACCATCTTCTGTTTGAGCAGCAGTAACTTCGAGTATCTCTTTTACCTCTTCATATGCGGATTCATCTCCCCCAGGCATGATGGATGGACCGTGTAATGCGCCGTATTCCCCTCCACTTATACCGGTTCCTAAAAATCTTATTCCTTTTTTATGTAATTCTTCGTATCTCCTATCTGTATCTTTATAAAAAGAATTTCCTCCGTCTATGATTATATCTTCCTTATTCAAATAAGGTAAAAGCTCCTCGATTACATCATCGACCGGTTTGCCAGCTTTAACCATTAAAATAATCTTTTTTGGTGTTTTTAATGAATTAACAAGTTCTTCAATGGAGTAAGTCCCTTGAATATTTTTATTTTTTCCTCTTTCTTCAACAAATCTTTTAGTTTTTTCATTTGTTCTATTGTAAACGGATACCTTAAAACCCTTTGATTCCATGTTTAAAGCAAGATTCTGCCCCATCACCGCCATCCCTATAACCGCTATATCGCTTTTTTGTTGATCCATTTTATCAACTCCTTCTATTTTTTTAGTAAATTGACTTTCACGCGTACAATTGGGCCTTATAGCTTTTATAAACAAAAATATATATTATACACCACTATAAGCAGCGAAACCCCCATCTATTGGAACAACAACACCGTTAACAAACTCAGAACTATCGCTTATCAACCACATCACTGTAGAAATTAGATCTTTAGGTTCTCCAAACCTTCCCATAGGTGTATGATCCAATATTTGATTTCCCCTTCGGGTTAAACTACCGTCTTCATTGGTCAGCAAGAATCGATTCTGATTAGTTAACAGAAATCCCGGAGCTATTGCATTGACCCTTATTTTTTTCGAGTAGTTGTGGTTCATATGAACCGCTAACCATTGTGTAAAATTACTCACAGCTGCTTTAGCTGCAGAATAAGCAGGGATGTTTGTCAAGGGCCTAAATGCGTTCATCGATGAGATATTTATTATCTCTCCATAACCTTTTTCCGCAAAATATTCTCCAAAAACTTGACTTGCCAAAAACGTTCCCAAGAAGTTCAAGTTAAAAACCCACTGTACTGCATCTTCTGGGAGTTCAAAAAAAGATTTATCTTTACTTGTTGTTGCTTCAGGTTTGTTGCCACCTGCACCGTTTATCAGTATATCTATTTTACCAAATGTTTTGAGAATTTCATCTTTCGCTCTTACTAAATCATTTTTTTTCAAGACGTTAGTTTTAATCGCTAGGTGTTCAACACCTTTTTCTGTTAATTCATTGCTTAACAAAGTCATAGCTTTTTCCGAAAGATCCATTATAGCAATCTTCCCACCTGCTTCTCCCAAGGACTTAGCCATTTCAGAGCATAAAACACCGGCTCCACCTGTTATCGCTATTACTTTGCCTTCCACGTTAAAATAATCTTCGACTTTACTCACGTTGATCATCTCCTTTTATGAATTCTTATTTATATTATACAATTAATTCGTTCTAAAATGAAATTAATTATCTATACAATATTCGACTATAATTCTTTCTAATCGTCTCAAATTACTTCTAATCGTTGATAATTCAAAGAAATAATGTTGCAGCCATGGAAGACCATCCTTGGTTGAGTGATCCTCGAGTATAAATTGGGCTATAGTATTCTACAGGGTTTATCCATCCTTTTTCCAAAGAATATTCCCACCATCTAGTTAAAGGATATTTATAATCCATACCTTCTCTCTTCTTAACCAGGGCATATATAGAAGACAAATAAGGCCAATCACTCCCATTGTGGTACCTGTAAGGAAACACACTTTTGCTGAAAAGGTGCTTTTTTGATTTGAAAAATGGCCAAACAGACATAACTCCCCAATCTTCAAACTTTTGCTCTTTGTTATTCTTTGTTTCAAGCATTCTCTCCATAGCGTTTAAAGTTTTTCTTTTTTTATCTTCATCTGCTATATCAAAAAGCAAAGACAATATCGTATCTATATTCAGGTGATCTTCCAAATAGTCGCCAATAAAATCATTAAAATAACCTTTTCCCTCGTTCCACATCTTTTTGTTGAAATTGTGTTTCATTTTTTGATATTTTTCTCTTGTATCTTCAGCAGTCTTTTTATTACCAATTAAATCATATATTAAAGAAGCTTCTTCGAAGGCTTTTATTTGAATCGCCAAATCGTATGTGACCGCTCCATTTCTGTACACATTATCCGCCCAATCGTTTGAATCAAAAGGCTTTTCAAATAATAAATCATTATCAATATCTAAACTAATATACCTTTTAAGAATATTCCCAATCTTATCCAATACAGTGCCATCTGAAAATCGTTCTTTTAAAATACTCAAGTCTCCCGTATTATTAATATAATTAGACAAAAGTATTATGTAGTATCCTCCAGAGTCATGATGGTTTGACCACCAATCTTTTTCGTACCTATAAAATTCTCTTGCCTTTTTGGGTAACATATTTCTTTTGCTTCTAATAAAAGCCAATTCCTCTTCACCTAATTTCATTACACCGCTTGGACAACTTCCATCTTCGTGAACACCTTCAGACAAAAATAAAATTTGGTTTTTAGCAAATTTTGGATTCACTTTCATTATCGGCTGGATAGTCCAAAAACTATCTCTAAAATATGTCCTATTTGGGAAAGAATAATTAACCCCTGCTGCTAAAGCTAGGTTTCCATCGTAATCTTTTATAGAAGAAAAAGCAGTGTGCATTGTAAATAAAAACTCTGATTTTTCTAACTCACTTAAGTCTTTGTTTTGTGTTAAACTGTTCAGATAATGAAGGTATTCTGTATTCTTTTCTTCTAAGTTATTTTCTTCTTTTCCAATAACTATCTCTATTTCGTTGTTCTCGTCAGATCTCAAGACGAAGGCTACTTTTTCACCTTTTATTAGATCTTTTATCTCACCTTTTTTAATAATAATTTTAAAGTCGTCAGCGAATTTCAAACAATTATTTTCTACTTCTTGCTGGTAACTTATAGGAATTTCTATCTTATCGAAAAAAGGCAATTTGAATTCTTTTTTAAAAACAGGGGTGAATGAGAACACTAAATTTTTTAAATTTTTAAATTTAACAACGAAAGAATAAGCAGATGGTTCGC
Source organism: Petrotoga sp. DB-2 (assembly GCF_054051725.1). Lineage (NCBI taxonomy): Bacteria > Thermotogati > Thermotogota > Thermotogae > Petrotogales > Petrotogaceae > Petrotoga > Petrotoga sp. DB-2. Next base: position 4,073 of record NZ_JBSVZD010000050.1, read on the forward strand.
TTATAACAGTCATTTTTGATAAACCATCAATAACTGACATTCCATCAGGCCAAAATCTTGCCCTTTGACTTGGGTAAAAGTTGAATCTTATTTTTGAGATTACCACTCCATACTTGTTGGAAAAAACAGTAAAAGGCATGCAGTTTTTCAACAACATCGTGGAAGATCTGTTACTTATTATGTACTCTTTCGGAAATATTTGAAAATAAGTTAAGCTTCCATCTTCTTCAATCTTATAATACATAATATTCTTCCCCTTTTACCAAAGTTAGAGGATAAAATACTTCTACTGCTTTGTTTCTTCCCTCTAAAACATCAACTGCTAAATATTTGTTCATCAAAGGTATGGGCTCTAAAACTTCCCTTTGAGATTCGTATAATCTTAAAACCTTGATTTTATCTTCTAAAAAATCAGTAATATCTACATGAAATTTAGATTGAGGAATCTTTGTTATATCGGGTATAAACATAAGAACGTTGGAACAATTGTAGGGTTCATTTTCTAAATCATCTCTTTTCGTTCTAGCTAAAAATAAGGCATCTTTAGTACTTTCTCCAATTGCCTTATGATCGGGATGCTTATCTTCAAAATAGTGTGTGAAAAGGATTTTAGGCCTATACTTGCGTATAAGATTTGCGATTAATGCGGCTAAATTATTAATTTCATCTAAATATCCGTCTTTCAGTCCTATCATTTCAAAATAATCAAGTTTCAAAGATTTTGCAGCACGTTCTGCCTCCAATTTCCTTACGTTGATATCGTTGTTTCTCCCTGCAGAGCCATCGGTTAAGATTATTCCCCCACAACTTTTTCCTTCGTTTTTCAATCGAAGTATTGTTCCCCCTGCAAAAGCCTCGTAATCATCAGGATGAGCCCCTATGAAAAGTGCATCCACCATATTTTCTCCTCCCCTTTTTATTTTAAAGATCCCATTGTTATACCTTTTACAAAATACCTTTGAAAGGCTAAAAATACAACCATTACAGGAATCATAGAGAGCGTTGTCATTGCCAAAAGAGATCCCCATTGTACGGTATGCTCACCTGAGAATAATGCCAATCCAAGCTGCAGGGTCATATATTTTGGGGAACTAACAACTAACAAAGGCCAAATATAATCGTTCCATCTCCAAGTAAATGATAACACAGCCAAAGCAGCTATTACAGGTTGAGATAAAGGTATTATGATCCTCCAAAATATTTTTAATTCACTTGCTCCATCGATTTTGGCGCTCTCTATCACTTCTGTAGGAAATGATTACCTTATAATAACACAAAATTTCAACTTATCTCTATTTTTTGATAAAATAATTTTATAGAGTCTTTTATTAAAAAGGAATTAAAATGATGATAGATATAATTGCTATTTCTGACGAGGAAGTATACTTAACAAATAAAGACAAGAAAAAGTTTGACTTACTTATTTGTGCAGGAGATCTTTCTCCACAATACATTGATTACGTGATGAACGAATTCAAACCATCCTTAAGCTTGATGGTACACGGTAATCATGATAAAAAGTATTATAAGTTATACGAAGAAGAAAATAACTCTTTCTCAAAGGTATACAAAGGAGTTTATGTTTTAAATCATGGCATAGTTAACTTAAAAAAATTCATAGGCAAAGACATTATAGTAGCAGGATTTTCCGGTGCTCTAGCTCATGGTTATAGACCTTTTTATTTCAAAGAAAGAGATATTAATAAATTTAAAAGAGAGGTACGTTTCAGTACAATCTTTAAAGGTAATAAGTACAAGCAAATCGATATAATGGTTACACACAATCCTCCTTATATTAAAAATATACTGTCTTTAGAAACTCTAAAACACGTATTGTAACTAACTTTTAATACCTTCAATATTGTACTTTTACCTCCTCA
>NZ_JBSVZD010000051.1:0-5552 GCF_054051725.1 Petrotoga sp. DB-2
GTAGAGCAAATTTGGGCTATTTATATATAATCTTATATTCAGATCTTCATCTAATACGAATATTTCCGCTTCACCTTGAATCTATAAAATACACTATGCCGTTCTCTGACAAAAGATACACATTACCTTTTTCAGTAACTATATCCAATATTTCGTTTTCATTGTCATGTAGATTAACAACAAAGCTTTCATCGAATTCTAAACTCACAGAAAAAGTGAAGGTGATCGAAATCAAAATAAACATTATCAAAAATTGCCCTCTCAACATTTTCATTTTTTTTCTTCCTTTCTTTATATTTCATACAAAAATGAATTTCTTATAGGGAAGAGAAAAATTTCCTCTTCCCCTATAATAATAAATTACTTATCTTCCTTTTAACCAACGTATACCATAGTAGCTAAACCAATCAGCATAAGTGCGGACCAACCTCCTAATAAACAAAAACTACAAATAAAACATCCAGCACAATCGACTCCCTCAATGATGTATTCGGGGTTCAGATTATTCATATTTTCATTCACCTCCTCGTACAAGTGTTTTTTAATTGCCTTCAAATATACATTGATAAAGTATTACAGAGTTTAGACAAAAAATTATGTTAAAATCAAGCTCGATAATTTTTGATATCTTTTTCAAGTCCGTTCCATTAACCAATATCTTACCATCATAGTTGTTATAAAACCCTAAAAGCAATCTTATTATCGTCGATTTACCGCTTCCATTTGGACTCTTTAAAAGTATTTTACTACCTTTTTTGGCATTTAAATCAAAGTTTTCTATCACATAATCATTACCATCCGGATATTTAAAGCTTACATTTTTCATCTCTATCTCATTTATTTGGTTTAATTCTAATTCATCACCAGTTTCTTCCTCTTTTTGGTATTTGAAGAAAAAATTTCTGATTCTTTCCAATGTAACGAAGGCTGGTTGGATAGTCAACATCGTTGCGTTCCAATTTAAAACAGGGGCATATAATTTCGAAAAATAACCTGCGAATGCCATATAGGTACCAATAGAGATATTTTCATTTAGAACAGCACTTCCTCCAACGTATAGCAAAAATACACTTGCAAGAGAAGAAAAAAGTGTCAATAACTCCGTTCCCCCTGACATCGAGATTCCCCTTTTTATCATCGTCTTTGCAAATTGCTCACTCGCTTGGTTTATCTCCTTTACCTGTTTTTCTTCTATGCCAAGTCTTTTTATTTCTTCTCCACCTAAAATCGCTTGATGCAATTTCCCACTGTACATTGCACCTTTTTCAAGAGAGGCATGGGTGAATTTTTTAAGAGATCTTCCAAAGATTTTTGTTACTATACCGAATACAGGAACCGTTAAAAGTAATAGAATAGTGAGCTTAAAGTTCATTGAAAACATAATAAAAAGAGCACCTACAAATTCAAAGATGCTTATGATCGCTCTTAGAGTATTCATTGAGAAAAGTGAGTACAATTAGCATAATCACGCCCAAGATAAAAAGCCATATTCTCCTCTTTGTATATTTAAAAACAAAACCCAAAGTACCGAATTTACTTAAGGCCATTTTTATCTCCTCTATTTGGTACTTTTACTTTTAAAAATTCTATATACGAATCATTCATCCACTTGCATTTATCAATATCCATCAATCCATCTTCAACCGCTTTTCTAGCTCTTAAAATACAAGGCCAACAGAAATGGAGTAACTCACAATCACCGCAAATTTCCCTATTGGGAGGAACAATTTTAGAATAGAAAAAAGTTTCTTCTTTGTGATTCTCAAAAAATTTCGTTGGGTTATCAGGATCAATTATTCCAATAGCGTCTCTTTTTGGATTTGACATAACACATGGTCTCACAGTAAAATCAGGACCAACGGTGAAGTTTTTCCAACCGGCTCCACAATTTTTTGAATGCTTCAATAGATCCCCAGATTCTTCTTGTACTATGGGTATAATTCCTTCGTATTTTTTTATTACTTTGTTCCCTTCTTCAAAAAGTTTTAGTGCATATTCCTCTTTCCATTCGATATCTTTCCCTTTTCCAAAAGGAAGTGATGCAGAAAAGGTGAAAAATCTTGCACTTAAATTCACACATAATTCCGCGGTCTTATCTAAATGATCAATATTTTCAGGTGTTACCACCATCGCCACTCTAACAATGAAATTGTGGTTCACTAATTTTTTGATGTTTTTAACAGTAGATTCCCAAGCCCCTTTTTTGCCCCTAAATTTATCATGATATTCTGGATCGTAACTATCTAAGCTAACCCCCCATATAATCTTATCTGCATGTGGTTCCAACTCTTCCATTGAATTTGCTGGAAATTTAACTCCATTGGTTAGCACTCCAACCGTTATACCTCTTCCCAAGATATACTTTACAATCTCTGTAAAATGCGGATGTAAAGTAGGCTCCCCACCAGTTATTTCAACCATAGATAGAGTTTCTTTATTCAATTTTTCAACCATTACTTTTAATTTTTCTGAATCAATAAAAGTGCTTTTCCTTATATCTTCTCTTCTATAACAGTATTTACAATTTAAGTTGCATCCATCGGTTAGTTCTATTGACATATGTAAAGGTAGAAAAAAGTCTTTTGTTCCTCTTACATCTAAACCATCAACAGAAGGTTTATCGACCAAACTCACATGATTTCTTTCAATGGCTCTAAATAAAAATTGCCTAATTTTATCGTCATTTGAAAACATTTCAAATATTTCTTTAAGTGATTTACTGCCATCGCAAAGTTTAAACAATTCCACAGCATCGTGATTTATAAAAGAAGAAGCTTGTTTCAGAAACAAACCTTTTTCAATATTTTCTTTTCCATCTATTTGAATTATTCTATCTCTTTTCTTCATATTATCTGAATTCACCTGTAAAACACCATATGTTGGGAATTCTAAAAGTTTGTAATAATTATTCAAAACTACGTATTTGTTGATATCATACATCTTTATTCTCTCCTCCAAAAACCCGAAAGACTTGGTAAAAGACATGTAATACACCCAAGACAAGAATAACAAACTTCCGACTCGGGAGAAGCATAATCTGGATTTAATGTGGGTTCCATTTCTTTCACCTCCTTCTCTTTCACTTTCTCCCTTTTCTGAATAGAAAAGACCTAAAAACCTAACAAACAATTAACCAATTCCTAAAAAATAACAATCTGGATTAAAATTTAGAACCAAATCCAAATCCCCCTCTATAATCAACATTCCATTCAGGATAAAAAATGAAACCCGGTGCTACTTCTATAAAGAAAAATATCGTTTCTTCAGGTGAGTCCTGGTTGTAAGTTAAAGGGAAATACATACCCCAATTAATTGAATTTTCTTCGGCTTCAAATTTTACAGAAGCTCCATAACTAAAAAAACGACCCTTTTTGCTATAAGAAGCATAATTTGGAGTAGTGAATTCTAAATCTCCGTCAATTCGTAAATAATCAGAATTCGTCCAAGTAAGAGTAAATCCTATAAAACTGGATTCTCCAATATAGGTTCTCATATAAACCGCTGCTGGTTTTTCAGTTACTTTTCCAATTTTTATTCCCAATCCAAAATCATCAGAAAATACAATCATCGATAAAACGCTAAAAAAGATGATCAAAATAACCTCTTTTTTCATTTTTATTCCCCCTCTTTTTTTATTCTTCTGACTTTTTGCTTGTTGAAATAATTTTATGGTTCTTATCTTTTCACTACAACCATTTTAGTGATATTAAAATCCCAATTAAGCATTTACTCTACTTCTTCTACAACACTTACAACCGTCTTGAGTGCTACTCCATTTGTTGATTCTGTACCATTTCTCCGCCAAAAACAAATATACCCCCTAACACCAGAACAGTGACCAACAAAACAATAAAAATTTGGTTCTCTTCCAAAAAGTATGGGTAGAAAAAATGAAATATGAACAAAGGATTAAATAATATGGTTTCATTCTGAAAAACACAAAATATATCATGCTTGATATTCGATGAGAAAAGAGCAACCCAGCATAAGATACAGTTCAAAGGTGCAAGCAACACTTAAACTTATTCCAATATGAAAAATATATTAGAGGGTACTAATTTTGTTCCTCTTTTTCGTTGGTAATTAAATTATATTTCTTTTCTAACGTATTAATTTCACATTCCATAAGGAAACAATAATATGCTAAATTACCCTTTGCATTTAGAAGAGAAGAGTAAATCATTAAATAATCTGATATGAGTTTTAAATCATTAGGATAACGAGTTAATAAATATTCTAATTGTTCTAAATTCATAGAATAGATTTCAACAGATGATTCCCATTTATCGATATTATTTTGAATATTATAAATATTCATTATTTGATTGTTATTTTGCTCTTCCACTAATAGTCTTAAATCGTCAATATTCTTCTGCGGTGGGGAAGAGGATATAGTTTTGAAAGATATTCCAACAGAAAAACCACTTGAGAGGTTATAAGATATATTTGGAGATAAAGAGAAGAAATCCCCCACATTAAAAGTATTTTCAAGATTTAACGAATATGAAATATTTGGATCATCGAATGTATATGAATTTCTGTAAGTTAAATTGGATGATATACTGGGAGCATTGGTATAATATTTTGGCGCCAATGTGATATAATAATATTCATTAATTTCTTTTATCATTTGAACAATGTAATCAATGGATATTGAATTATTGTAAGAGTTCAAAAAGTATTGTATATAATTATCTAGGTTTAATTCTGACAACTTTTCAGCTTCTATGGGAATAATCTTCAAATTAGTTGCTCTTTTTTCACTCAAATCGAAGGAGTTATTAATATCATCAAAATTAGCCATGTATTGAGAAATCATTACTTTTTTGCTGAGGTATTCTTCATAACTCATCAATTTTTCCTTGTAATCTTTTTCTAACTTAGCAGATTCTTCTTCAAAATAAGAATAGTAATTTTGATAATTTTTTAATATTTCTCCTTGAATGAAGTAATTCATAAATGACAAGAATACAGAAATTATGAGTTCTTGTTTCACATTTATTTCTTGAAATTTTGATTTGATAATTTCTTTCTCTTTTTCTTCTTTTATCTTCCTCATATACAAGACATCTCTTAAGTCCTTAGAAATATTTATACTATAGTCGTTTTGATTAAAAGTGAAAGTTGCTGATGGAATGGCATTAAAATTAATTAATTGTTCTTCCAAGATTAGCTGATTCACTTGATTACTGAAGGTTCTTTTGTCATAAGTGTCTAGTGCTTTAACATGTTCTTCAATTACACAATAGATGTTAGAGGAATTAGCTAAAAGAAATAAGCTTAGCAAAATATACATCAAAAACATGACTTTTCTTCTCATAATGTTCCATCTCCTTTCTTGAAGAAAGGTTGCATGTGAATACAAATTAAATATTTTATTTTTTTGCTCAACCTTAACTACAAGCTATTTTTTATTTCTTGTATTTTTGTTATTCATCTTTTAGTTTTTCTATTATCGGTAAAGTTTGATATATTTGGTAGTTTTCTTTAGTAACTAATATTAAAAATCCTCTGTGCGCCAATAATTTTATCGGTTTCTCTGTAAATGGTTC
>NZ_JBSVZD010000052.1:0-4803 GCF_054051725.1 Petrotoga sp. DB-2
AATCACTATCTTTATTGCCCTTGGTAAACTTAATTTAACTCCAGCTTAATTACCCACTATTTTCGTGATAGAACCTAAAATATTTAATCGATCTTTTTTTAGGTTCACGTCATAATAATCGTTTAAGTTATCCAATCCAATTACACTACATCCTTCGTTTAATAATCTTTTAGAGAGATGAAATCCTATAAATCCAGCTGCACCTGTTACTAAGTATGTTTTTGTGTTATCTAGTTTTTTGTAGTTAGGTATCAATTTTTGACCTCCTGGGGATTTTTTTCAATACTTTAGGGAAAACTTGAATAAACTCTTTAGCTCCTCTTCGCCCCGCTGCCCACCCTTCTAAGGAAGAGGCCTTTGGCCCCTTCGCCCCACAGCCCGCCCGTTTAAGGAAAAAACCTGCGATCCCTCGGCCAGCTGGTGGGAAGCCACCGCCCTGTGACCCTTTTAAAATCAAAATTTTATTTTTGAAAATTATTTTATTTTCAAAATCTCTAGTTTTAATAGACTTTCTGGGTTTGTAAAAAATCTTTTAGGTTTGCTTTTAAATCAGATACTTTTTCGAGGTTAACATTTTGATAGATCAATTCTTTATGTGCTTTTGTCATTGTGCTTTCGTTCTTACTGCCACTGATATTTTTTACTATTGATTTTTTACCCAAGATTTCTTCCAAGATTTGAAGCACTTCGGTTATTTTAGTAGCTTTCCCACTTCCAACATCATATACCTTAAAGCCATTTTCAGGTATTGATAGGAGTATTCTAAATAGTATTTCACCCACACCTTTTACATAAATAAAGTCTCGCCACATTTCTCCATTGTTAAAAAGTTCGATAGATATTTCATTTTTTATGCTTTCTATACATTTAAATATAAACCCATCCGGTCTTCCTAAAGGGCCATAAACAGAGAATAACCTTGCTATTGTTATTGGAAGTTTTTTTGCTTTGGCGTATGTTTCTGCGATTATTTCTGCAGATAACTTAGTAGCTCCGTACAAGGATATTGGTTTCAATTCACTGATATCTTTATTTTCTTCCATATTTCCATAAACTGAACTAGAGGAAGTGAATAAAAAATGCTTAACATTATATCTATTCGCAATGGCCAACATATTAGTAGTGCCTTCGACATTATTTTTGATGTATTCTAGTGGATTAGAAAATGAATCCCTTGCTCCAGATCTTGCTGCCATATGAACAACATAATCAAGGTTATTTTTGGAAAAGAGATTTTCTACTAGCTCTTTATCACATATATTTCCTCTTACAAATAATAGATTTTTGTATGTTTTGCTTTTTTGTTCTTTCCCATATTTGATTTCTGAAGTATCAATTCCTAAAAGAGACAATCTTTTCAATTTTAGTTCGATATCGTAATAATCATCTAAATTGTCTATAATTATAGTTGAAAAGTTATTGTTTAAAATCTTTTTAGAAAAGTGATATCCCACGAAACCAGCTCCACCTGTTACAAGAACATTAGACATTAAATCACCCTCTTAATGATTTAGGATACGTGAAATTTAGTACGCTAATTCAGTATTTTGTCAATGGTTTCAAGGTATGCTTTTATCACAATGTTTCTATCGAAGTTTTCTTCAACTTTTTGTCTTCCAGCTCTTCCGAGCTTTTCTCTTTCGGAAGAAGATAACTTTAAAAACTGTTCTATTTTTTCTATTAGTTTTTGTGTGTTTTTTGGCTCAAACAAATACCCATTTACACCATCTTCAACTATTTCTTTGCATCCTGGGATATTTGATGCGATAAGAGGCTTCCCCATCGCTGCTCCTTCTAAAAGAATATTTGACATTCCTTCATGGTAAGTAGGATTTATAATGCAATCTACTTCTTTAATTTCTTTTCTTACATCATCTGATTTTCCTAAATACTTTATTTTTGAGTTGTTAAGATTTAAAATTACCTCTTTGTACTTTTCTTCTTCATAAGGTCCCACAATTTGAAATTCTACGTTTGAATATTTAACAGAAATGTATTTTGCTGCTTCTAAGTACTCTTCTATACCTTTTTCTTTCATAATTCGACCTATGAAAAGGAATCTTGTTATTCCATCATTTTTTGATTTTTTCGTAGGCTTGAACTTTTCTAAATTAACACCCGACCCTGGTATTATTTTGGATTTAGCTTTTTCTGCAATTTTATTATCAATAAAATATTTATAATTCTCTTCGTTTTGAAAAAATATGAAAGAAGCATTTTTACAAGCATATTTGTACATATTTGTTACTAAATGTTTTATACTTTTATTGTTGAAACCAGATCCCAAGCCAGTAATATTTAAAATTATTGGAATTTTGAATTTTTTAGCTGCATAAGTTCCATATATATTTGGTTTTATTGTATAGGCTAATATTATATCTGGCTTTATTTGTTGTATTATTTTTTTATATTCTTTTATTAGATTAAGTTCTTTAAAAATGTTAGTAGATCTCGCTTCATATTTTATATACTCGAATTCACACCCTAGATTTTTAAAATATTCAATTTTTTCCGATTTTTTATAAGGTATTGAAATGATAACACTATAATCTTTTATGAATCTCTCAATAAGCTCTTTTCTTAAAGAAAAAACCCAGTCTATATGATTAGCAAGAATTAATATTTTTTTTGGCACTACACCGCTCCCCTTTTCCAAAAAACCGCTTCTATTGTTTTGAACACGATATTCACATCAAGAAATATGTCTCTGTTTTTTACGTAGTATAAATCATAGCTGAGTTTTGTTTTCACTTCTTCTAAATTAGATGAGTATTTGTACATTATCTGTGCCCAGCCTGTTAAGCCTGGCTTTAGTTTGTGCCTTGCCCAATAAAAAGGGATGAGTTCGTTGTATTCTTCTACGAATTTTATTTGTTCAGGCCTAGGACCTACAAAAGACATATCGCCTTTTAGTATATCATAGAACTGGAGTATTTCATCGAGCCTTATTGGCCGAATTATTTTGCCTATTTTTAGTATTCTGTCTTGTTCATCTGTTGCGAATTTAGCGTTATTGTTTTCTGTGTTATTTTTCATGCTTCTGAATTTGTGCATTGTGAATTTTTCGTTGTTGAGGCCTATTCTTTCTTGCGTGTATATTACTGGTTTGCCATCTTCAATGCGTATTATTAGAGACAATATTAGTATTACTGGGGAGAGTATTACTAAGGCGATGGCCGATATTAGTATATCAAGAAATCGCTTTGAAGGGTACTCTTCTACTTTTTGAAATGCCACCTCGTAATATTCTTTGAATCTTTGAGCAACTTCTATTGGTATGCGTTTTAGGTATTTTTCTACCATATTCGGTAAGTATTGAATCTCTAAGCCTTCTGCTTTGTAGTTTTGTATTTGTGGTTTTACTCTTTCTTCTAATTCTGGGTCTGTTATTACTATGCCGTGTATTGTTTGGGTTAATGCTTTTTGTGTGTTTTGTTTTAATATTTCATCGAGAGTTACTGGATTTGGGTTTATGTATTGTGTGAATTTTATTTTGTTGAGCGTTTTTTCTGAGATTTCTTCCATTATGTTGCCTATTTCTTCTTTTCTGCCTATTACGAGGTAATTTTTTACAGGCATATGTTTTTCGTAGATATTGTATTCTATTTTGTGCAATATTGGCAAGAGGATTATTGTGTACAATAGGTTGGTAAGGAAAAAGTATCTGTTGAAGTACTTACTGAGGAAGAAGTAGATAATTAGTATAGCAATGAAACTCACAAGAGTTCCAACGGTGGTTTTTATAAGAGATTCTGTGTAACTTTTCATCGTTTCTGTGTCGTATGTTCTGAAGGAGTATATCCCGAGATATATTATTAGAGATGAGATTATTGAGATGGCTATTGGTAGGTTCAATATGAAGGCGTTCATAATGAATATGAGCGCTATGTCTAATAAGTGAACCGCTGCTTTTCGCATCTTCGAGTCTAACCCCCTGTTAGGTTTTTCAAGATTCATTATAGCATTAACTTAACGATTAAATATTAAACGAATATTAAAAAATGTTTTATTCTGGTACATTACTTATGTTCAAGATGTCAAAAGCTTTTTCAGTTATGTACGAGTATTTTTTGAACAAGTTCAGGTTGATTTCTTTTTCGTTGTTGCTGGCTTTGTTGTTCGTTGCCAGAAAATCGATCCAATGTCTGTCATTATAGTATTTTGCTGCTTTTGAGTTTAATCCGTTAAAGCTCAAACAGAAATAAACTTCCATCTCTTTTATCCTGTGAAGGACGTCTTTCATTTCAAGTAACCAATCGTATTTTTCAACTTGTAGTAGTACGATATCGTATCCATCCAACTGTAATTGAAAGAGCGAGTCGAGGAGATATATTGGAAATTCTTGTGTTGGTAGTGTTATAAAAACAAAGTGATCGTTGAATGGGATGAATTCGTTATATTGTGGTGTGAGGTATAATTCAGAAGCTAAGTAGGTTTTTACACCGGTGTTGGATTCTATTGTCTTTTTGACTTCGGCGTATTTTTCTTTTATTTTTGTTATGTCTGTTTTTATGGTTGGATGGTTTATGTGCGGAGTGAAAATAACATGAGTTATATCATGTTGTTTGTAATTATTTAATTCTTTTAATGTTTCTTCAAGAGTTTGTGAACCGTTATCAACATTGGGTAGAAGATGGGTGTTGATGTCGATATACATAGGGAGCCCCTCCCCTGAGACATTTTGCTTAAATGAAGAAAAGTTTTCATTGTTAGTATTATAACATAATTTTTGGTTCTATCACGAAAATAGTGGGTAATTAAGCTGGAGTTAAATTAAGTTTACCAAGGGCAATAAAGATAGTG
>NZ_JBSVZD010000053.1:0-4140 GCF_054051725.1 Petrotoga sp. DB-2
CTTCTTCTGTGATGCCTCTTTCAACATCTGCACAACGCCGGAAATAAGGGATGGGTGAATATTTCTCTCAGGTTCTTTGAGCACACCTTCAAAAAGAAATGGTATAATTAAATTAACAAAGAAAACACTTCACTAATTCTATGGGCTGGCTGCGGAGGGAAGGGACAAAAGAATCTTTTCCTAATGGGCGGGGAGCAGGGCAAAAGGGGCGCTATAAAGCTCATTATACTTGATTTAGAAGAAATGGGGGTGCCAAGTATGGACACATTAGAAGAAATATCAAAAAGGAAAAGAGAAGAAGCTAGATTGGAAGGTATAAGAGAAGGTGAAAGAAAAGGAAAACTTGAAGAAAGAAAAAGATTTATTGAATTCATTATGAAAAGCCTAAAAAAAATATTAGATAACCATTTAACCGAAGAATTAAAAAATAACCAATTAACCGAAGAGTTAAAAGATGAGATAAGAAAAGTGGATGAAGAAACGATAAACTACATAGAAAACAATTTATTAAAAATGACAATAGAGGATGTAGAAAAAATTAAGATCTCAAATGTATTTGAAACATTAGAAAAAATAGCTATAATGGACAGTGGAATAGCTAAATTAGATGGTTTAAGAGAAGGTTTTAAACAAGGAATAATCGAAGGTGAAAGAGAAGGCATTGAAAAAGGAAAACTTGAAGAAAGAAAAGAAGTGGCTATAAAGTTATTAAGTAAACGATTTGGCAGACAAGTAACCACAGAGATGAAAGAAAAGATAAAAGAAGCTGAAGAAAGAAGGATAAACCAAATAATCGACAATATATTTGAAATAACCATAGAAGAGCTAAAGGAGTTATTGAAGTAGTTGTAAGTAGACGAAACTCTAACTGATCTTTTTGGATGAATTACATGGCATAGTCTAGACCTCCTTCCTTATGGGTGGGCAACGCGGCGTTATCTATGAAGTTTTAGAGTTTTTAAAAAGAGAGTATAAATATTTTACGAGGAGCTTTTTATGAAAACCATATCTATAAATCTGCCTGATTTTATTGATTTAAATGAAAAAGAAATCAAATTACTAATTGCTACAAAATTATATGAAGAAGCTAAGTTATCCTTAGGAGAAGCTGCACAACTAGCAGAACTTTCCGAAAGAGCTTTTATTGAAATATTAGGTCGTTTCGATATCTCTATATTTAATTACAACGCTGAAGAATTGAGAAATGATGTAAAAAATGCCTAATTACATATCTGACACAAGTTGTCTAATTGTTTTAGCGTGAGAAATAAGAGGTATAATTTGGAATGAATGTATTTTTATTTAAGATCTAAAGCGATTTTCAAAAACATATAATACAATTTAAATAGTTCAATAAACTATCGAGGGGGGAAATAATGAAAGACATCAACAGAACGGGGAATATTCACGAAGACGAAACCGCCAAATATCATGAACTCAACTTTCCAAAGATAATTTCAGTAAAACCAATAGACATACCAGTAATAAACGTATCAAACCAAAACACGGATTTTGTATTCGAACTAGAAGACAACTCACTATTACACTTAGAATTTCAAACCACGTGGAAGAAAGCAGACTTACTAAGATTTGCACAATACGACATAGCGTTATACCAAAAAGAAAGAAGAAAGATAAATACGGTAGTAATGTACTCAGGAAAATACGAAAGTGCAGAAAATGAATTGGACATGGGTTTAAATAAATACAAAGTACAACAAATATTCATGATAAAGTACGATGGAACAAATTAGATGGAGTTTCTTTTAAAGTAAGAGCATATAATTTGGAAAATTTCAAGATTATTCCTCCAGTTTTTTAGCAAATTTAAATTTCCACCGTTATTGTATGCTCCATAGTTTCTTCTTCATAAGGTATCTCTTCTCCGTGTTCTTGCAGGCTTTCTATGTATAATTGAATAGCCTCTTTTGCCATTTTTATTGCTTCTTCTATTGTATCTCCGTATGTGACACAGCCTGGAAGAACAGGGACTATAACAGTATAACCTCCTTCAGCTTCTTTCTTGAGTAAAATTCTATAACTTAGAATTTTCATAATGTCACCTCATTTTCGGTCATGTTGATAATAAATTATACCATTATGTATATCTTTTGAAAAAAAGAAGTTCCATCCAAAAAAGTTAAAACTTTTGTTTTCATTCCTTATTTCCCGTGAGGTTGTTTCTTTGATCCTCTTTTTTAAAAAGCTTAAAATGTTGTTCTCTGTTCTTTCGTTAAAGTTATGATAATGAACTAAAAAACCACTTCGCATCTATTATATGGTAAAATATACTGTAAGTATAAGTATAATAACGACAAAAAACGACAAGTTATAAAAATTAATTGATTTTTAATAATAAAATGATATAATGGGGTGTAGAGAATGGGAGAAAGAGAAGAAGACTTGCAAGAATTATCCTCAAAACAGCTAAAAAAGGAAATAATAAAAGCTCTTGAAAATCAACCCTTCCCAATCTTCAAACGCTCATTGAAAAAAATAAACAATAGGAACCTTCTATTAAAAATATTGCAATCAGTCTTGGAAATAAATTATGATTACACAATAGGTGAAATGAAAACAGGAAATTTAAGAGGAATCAGGACGTACAAATTCATACATGATAGAGTATCTTACCGGTTATCGTATTATGTATTAAATGATGGTAAAATAATAATAACTTATATAGATATAATGAAAAGGGAAGATAGTTATGACAATTTAATAAAATACTTTCAATCAGAAAAATCAGTGCTAAAAAAAATAAATGAAAAAGGGATATAAGGAGGGAAATTAATGCTCGAAATACATGAATTATTAAACATTTTCTCTGATTTGAAACCTAAAAATAAAGAAGTTTTGTACAATTTTCTGGTAAATCCTAAAACATATGAGAATAAAGAAGAAATTGAAGATTTTATACAGATATTAAAAGAAATGAAAGATGATCTGTTGTATTATGATGAAGAATTTGACGACATTGAAGAAAAAGAACAAAAATTATATTTCACACAAAAAGATTTAGCAACAATGACAGGACAATCAATAAGAAATATTCAAAGAATTATCAAAGAAAACAATATAAACCCAATTAATCCTGGAAGAAAACCATTATATTATGATCTAAAAGAATTCAATAACTATTATTTTATACAAAAAAAACTAACACCCTCTTTAAAAAATCAAGAAATCAATATAATAAGAGTATTTGGAGATAAAAAAGAAGTGAAAAGAGAAATAGCTATGCAACCATATTTATACCAATTTTTAGAATCGATGTCACAGAGGAATCAAAATATAACCTTATCATTGCCTGACAAAGGAAGTGAAAAAAATGAAAATGAGCAATATTCAAATGCGGTATGACATAATTAAAAAATTAAATTATGAATTAAAAGACGAAAGTCTAAACAACAAAAAACTGACACCAAAGATAGACATTTCCGTTACACAAAATTTCCAACCAAAAGAAAAAGAATACTTTGGAACAATAGGATTAAAAATTAAATTTCATTTGAAAGAATCAAAAAAAATAGTATTAAAATTAGAGCTTGAAACAGAAGCAGGATTTTATGGCAACCCAAAAATAAAGGAAAACGAATTCAAAGAACTAGTAATAAAATCTGGAATAATGAGCTTATTGCAGATATCAAGAGCAAAAATAATATCAATATCCGCAAATTTTGGCTTTCTTCCACCAATATATCTTCCAATGTTGAACATTAACGAACTCGTAGAAAAAGAATTAGAAAAAGCTAAAATAACCGCCAAATAAGAGCTGTTGAAAAACAGCTTTTTTTAAAAGATTTTCAAAAATAAGATTTCGATTTTAAATTGGTTAAAGGGCCCATAAAATATATAAAGAATTACTAAAAAATTGCACTATTTTTGACTACCCCATCGTCTATGTTCAAACCAAAATTCTTCGACTCTATTATCTTCATCAAATCCCTTAAACTATGGTTTAATTTCAAAAACATCGAATTATGATCTAATGTGTTTTTATAGATTTCTAAAAACATATGGTATAATTAAATTAGTAAAGAGAACAATTTACTCCACTTACGGGCGGGCAGCGGGGCGAAGGGGCGCTAAACACAACAAAAAATAAACCAAAAGGAGAAGCTTATGTCTAATCCAATA
>NZ_JBSVZD010000054.1:0-3921 GCF_054051725.1 Petrotoga sp. DB-2
GGAAGATGCAAGAAAATAAAACGGCAATAAATACACAAGAAAAGTTGTTGGAAACGAAAAAGCTACAAAAGGTATTCGTAGTAGGAGGGGGATTCGCAAGAAGCAAATTACTAGCGGTAGATGATGTGAACTTTCACATATACAAAAATGAAATATTCACACTTGCAGGGGAAAGTGGATGTGGGAAATCGACGGTCTCAAAGATGCTGCTAGGATTTCTTGAACCAACACAAGGTGAAGTGTACTACAAAGGCAAAGACATAGTAAACCTAAAAAAATGGGAAGAGAAAAAAGAGTTCATGAAAGAAGTACAATCGGTATTTCAAAACCCTTTTGAAACGTTCAATCCGTTGAGAAAGGTAGACAGATACCTATACGACACAGCGAAACAATACGGGATAACAAAGAACGGGAATGGAAAAAGGGTAGAAGAAGCACTAAAGGCGGTAGGATTAGGTATAACGGAAGTAAAAGGAAGGTATCCCAACGAATTTTCAGGAGGGCAACTACAAAGGATATCGGTAGCCCGATCGCTCATAACGACACCATCGTTATTGGTAGCGGACGAACCGGTATCGATGGTGGATGCATCGTTGAGGATGTCGATAGTGAACTTATTCAAAGATTTAAGGGACAAGTACAACGTAAGTGTATTGTACATAACGCATGATTTAGCAACCGCATACTACGTAAGTGACAGGATAGGGATAATGTTCAGAGGGAACATAATAGAGATGGGTGGGGTGGAAGATGTACTGATGAACCCGAAACACCCATACACACAGATGCTGAAAGAATCGATACCAGAACCAGATCCGAAAAAGAAATGGACAGAACGGATAAGTATAAAAGAGTTGGAAACAGAAGAGTACATGAGAAAAGGATGTAAGTTTGCAGGTAGATGCCCGTTTGTTATGGAAAAGTGTAAAGATAATATGCCACCAGAAATACAAACAGAAAATCGTATGGTTCGATGTTGGTTGTATGAGAATAAAGAAGATAAATAAAACAAGAGTCGTACAAATTATCCACTTCAGAAATAGAAAAATTTTGAAAATGGGAGGTGGTTTTTATTAGGATTAGAGAATACGATAAAATATCTCACTTTTAGAGAATTAATAAAAAAGAGTTGCAAATACTGAATAAAAACACGCAAGGAGAAGGGAGGAAGTTTAAAAAAATCATTTTTTAAAACCAAGATATAATGAGTGTGAAGGTGTTTCTAAAGTCAGTGAGTAATCCTTTCATAAGAAAGGAAAGATTTGTTAGCTACTTACTTTACAAATAGCTAAAAGTAATGATTAACGAAAGGAAAAATAAATTAAAGAAAAAAATCGTTTTATCATCGCAAACATTGCTTAAATCATATGTCAGATCAGCTAAGAAGTTAAACCCATTAAGATCCAAATATTTAGCAATTCTTCCTAGAAGGTCGAAAACATATTATATTAGAATTGGGATAAATTAAATTTAAAAATATAAACGAGGTGAATTAAAATGAAAAAATCAAAAATGTATATAGACAAAAATTTTGTGATTGATAAGGTAGATAACAGACTATTTGGCTCTTTTATAGAACATCTTGGTAGGGCTGTTTATACAGGTATCTATGAACCTGATCATCCTAAAGCAGATGAAAAAGGATTCAGAAAAGATGTAATAGATTTGGTTAAAGAATTAAACGTTTCTATTGTTAGGTATCCCGGAGGAAACTTCGTTTCAGGGTACAACTGGGAGAACGGTGTAGGTCCAAAAGAAAAAAGGCCTAAAAAACTTGAATTAGCCTGGCGTTCCTTAGAACCAAACGAATTTGGTACCAATGAGTTTATGGAATGGTGTAAGTTAGTTAATACAGAACCAATGATGTCTATTAATTTAGGTACAAGAGGAATAGACGAAGCTAGAAATTTTGTTGAGTATTGCAACTTCCCTGGAGAAAGTTATTTCAGTGATTTAAGAAAACAACATGGTTACAATGATCCACACAACATAAAAGTATGGTGCTTAGGGAACGAAATGGATGGCCCATGGCAAATTGGACACAAAACCGCCTTAGAATACGCCAGACTGGCTGAAGAAACCGCTAAAGTGATGAAATTGGTTGATCCAAATCTAAGCTTGGTTGCTTCTGGAAGTTCAAAATGGCACATTCCAACTTTTGGTGAATGGGAAGCGACTGTACTTGAGCATACTTACGATTATGTTGATTTTATCTCTTTACATGCTTACTACGACAATTATGAAAATAACATAGAAAACTTCTTAGCAAAATCTATTGATATGGATTCATATATAAAATCAGCTGTAGCCGCATGTGATTATGTAAAAGGCCGCAAGAAAACTAACAAAACAATTTATATATCATTTGATGAATGGAACGTCTGGTTTCATTCAAGAAAAGAAGATGAGAAAGTTGAACCCTGGCAAATTGCCCCGCCATTACTAGAAGATGTATACACTTTTGAAGATGCTTTGTTAGTAGGTTTAATGCTAATTACGCTCCTAAAACATGCTGATAGAGTTAAGATAGCTTGTTTAGCCCAGTTGGTGAATGTAATTGCCCCTATTATGACAAGAAAAGGTAGAGGTGCATGGAGACAAACAATATTCTATCCATTCATGCATGCTTCTAACTTTGGAAGAGGCACAGTTTTACAACCAGTCATATCTTCTGAAACATATGATACTAAAGATTTTAAAGGTGTTCCATATGTGGACGCAGTTCCCGTTTTTAATGAAGAGAAAAGCGAATTAACGGTATTTGTAGTAAATAGGGCACAAGATAAGATGGAGTTTGATTGTAAATTAAAAGGTTTTGAAGATTATTCTGTAATAGAGCACATAATTTTAGAAAACAATGATCTTAAAGCGGTAAATACAGAAGATAATCCAGACAACGTTAAACCTCACAACAATGGAAATGCCCGAAATGAAGGAGGAAAAGTAAAAGCCAATTTGTCACCACTTTCTTGGAACGTTATTAGATTAAAGAAGCAAACGAACTAATGATCTCCTTGCACAATGGTGAATACCCACTTCAGAAAAAAGGTAGAAGCAACGATTAACGATGGTAAAGTAAGCTAAGACCAGAATAAAAAGAACTAAAATTTTTGGATAATTATTCAAAATACTCTTTAAAATTTGAAATAATTCTTCAAAAAACAGAAAAGTAGTTAGAATTGGAAAATTTTTAAGGTATTAAAAGTTGGTTAACAATACATGTTTTAGAGTTTCTAAAAATAGTATACATATTAATACGAGGAGGAAATTTATGGCTACATATTACGAAAAGCAAAAGGCAAGAAAAGTAAGAAAAATATGGGCCCAAAGTGATGCTCTACGTATGGGTATAGGATGGGATGAATATGATCTAGAGAAGCCATATATTTTAGTTGAAGATACATTTGGCGAATCTCATCCTGGAAGTATCCATCTTAATAAATTAACTGATCAAGTAAACCAAGGAATAATAGAGAAGGGTGGCAGGCCACATGATTTCCATGTCACCGATATATGTGATGGATGGGCTCAAGGTCACAATGGCATGAACTATATACTTGCATCCAGAGAAGTAATTGCTGATATGGTGGAGACACATGGTAATGTAAATCCATTTGATGGTATGATTTTAATTTCATCTTGTGACAAACCTATTCCAGCTCATCTAATAGCAGCAGCTAGGTTGGATTATCCAACTATTTTTGTTCCAGGTGGATCAATGAGACCAGGTCCATATATGACAACTTCAGGTAGGGCCGGAGAAATAAGCTTAAAAGAAAAACAAGGATTAATTGATGATTTTGAGGTCATGCAATATAAAAAGACAGGATGCCCTTCTTGTGGTGCGTGCCAATTTATGGGGACTGCAAGCACTATGCAATGTATGGCAGAAGCATTAGGCTTAGCTTTACCAGGTACGGC
>NZ_JBSVZD010000055.1:0-3301 GCF_054051725.1 Petrotoga sp. DB-2
AATTGCTCGTAATTGCTTCTAATATTAGTTGATTGGATAAATTAATGGTTGACAAAAAAAGTTAACTCACATATAATCATTTTGAACAAAATTTGAACTTATTTAGACATTTGTTTTCTTTAAAACTTTAAAAATTTAATTTAGGATATGCTTATTAATTGATTGGATAAACTTACCATTAATTATCCCGGTTTTTTATAATTATTTAACCACCTATTTTTATCAATATTCATAATAAAGGACTGTACAAATTTTTTTGTTTGAAGCTCAAGGAGCGAAAAAGGGGATAAAGGGAGTATTAATGGACTTTTATTTTTACTACTTTGGGAAGAAATGCCAAAGTAAAGGTAAAAAAACTCATTAGGAGGTGTGAAAGAATGAAGAAGAGTTTATTGGTGATTTTTGTTTCTGTGTTACTTGTTGTTGCAGGATTTTCACAAGTAGCTGGGATTCCAAGAGAAGAAACACTCATTGCTAACATTTTAAGTGGAAGAGTAGGTTCCCCTGGTAATTTTAACGTATTTACTGCTAGCTGGAGAAATCCTGATCAAGGTATTCAGCAACTGATGCTGGAACCATTATGGACGATGGAACCTGCCAGGGGAGAAGTTATTAATTCTCTTGCAGCGGAAGGTCCGATTTACAACAAAGACTTCACACAGATGACGGTTAAGTTAAGGAAAGGGTGTTATTGGAGTGATGGTGTTGAAATTACTGCGGATGATATTGTATATGGTATTGAAACTACTATGGAGCATCAAGGAATGTCTTATCATGAACAATTCAATATGTACATTGACAAAGTATACAAAACAGATGATTACACAGTAGTATTTGAATTAAAAGAACCTAATGCACGATTCCACACTAATTTATTAGATTCCTGGGGAGGATGGAGGCCTTTCCCAAAACATATTTTTGAAAAAGTAGAAGATCCCTTATCCTTTAATTACAACCCTCCGATAAGTAGTGGGCCATATGTTCTAAAAGATTATGATCGTGCTGGTTATTGGACACTTTGGGAAAAAAGGGAAGACTGGGATAGAACACCAACTGGGATGTTGTTTGGTGAGCCGAAACCAAAATACGTACTCTTCTATTACTATGGAGAAGCTACAAACCAAGTAATTGCACAAGCTAACCATAATTTAGACATGGCAGATTTAACAATGGAAGGATTCAGAGCCCTTATTCAAAGGAATCCATACTCAAGGGGATACAGAATAGAATACCCATGGGTAGTTAACACGGATCCTTGCATTACAGGGCTAACACTCAATACTGATGTATATCCATACAACATAAAAGATGTAAGGTGGGCATTAACTCTTGCAATAGATATAGTAGATTATATAGGGATAGCGTTTGATGGTGCTGCACCTATGGGTGCACTTCACGTTCCCCCCATGCCAGTTTACCAAGAATGGTACTATGAACCATTAGAAGATTGGTTGAAGAATTTCACCTTAGACATAAACGTTAATGGGAAACCATTCAAACCGTACGATCCAACGGCGACATTAAGAGCAGCTCAATACGCAAGGGAAAGAGGATACGAGGTACCAAACGATATAGAAACGTTGAAAGAGATGTTTGGTCCAGGATGGTGGAAATATGCACCTGATGTAGCGGAACAACTGTTAGAAAGGAATGGATTTACAAGAGATAAAAATGGTAAATGGTTGTTACCAGACGGTACACCTTGGAAGATTAATATTGTAGCCAATGCAAATCCTTCACATCCTGCACATAGGAATGCACTTGCTGCAGCACAACAGTGGAGAAACTTTGGTATAGATGTTTCAGTTACTCCTACTGAACAAGTGAACAATATATCTGGGTTAGGCAATTTTGAAGTTACCGACCAATGGCCTGTAATGGGACCATGGGGAGGGCAACCTGATCTGCACCGTAGTTTTTCAAGCGCACACTCAAAATACTACCAACCAATAGGAGAGAATGCAGCGCTTGCTCTGGGTCCTGCAGCAGGTAGATGGACAGATCCGAGGATGGATAAGGTTATAGAAGGAATGGAAAAGGTAGACTGGGATAGTGAGAAAAACATGGAATTAGGTATGGAAGGGTTAAAAATACTTGTAGAAGAAATGCCTACAATTCCAACTTTCGGATATCCTGGAGTAGTAGGATGGGATGAGTATTATTGGACTAATTACCCTGGTGCTGAAAATCCATATATGATACCATATGCTCATTGGCCAAACTTCAAATACGTACTCCCCTTTCTTGAACCAACAGGGAGGAAATAAGGGCTACAGATAAATACATTGAGCCCCCTTTGGGGGGCTTATTATGATCATGAAACTTTTCCTATATACTGTGAATGGTGAAAAGGTTCCATATGAATTTGTAATTGTAGAACTAAAACAAATCAAGACTCATCTCGACCGAAATCTTACAAAACGATTTTTTTCAAAATTCAAGAAAAACTAAGAAAAAGCTTCCTAATCGCAAATAATTGCTCGTAATTGCTTCTAATATTAGTTGATTGGATAAATTAATGGTTGACAAAAAAAGTTAACTCACGTATAATCGTTTTGAACAAAATTTGAACTTATTTAGACGTTTGTTTTCTTTAAAACTTTAAAAATCCACTTTGGTACACTGCAATAAAAAATATAGGTTAGATTAAAAAGCTGTTTAATTGTAGGATTTAATAAAATTCCTTTGGTTTTTAATTCAAAGACAATAAATGTTTTGATTTTTAAAAAATAAATTATGAAGAACGAAAATGGGTTATTGTTGATTCGAATATTAATTTATTTGGTAAACTTACCAATGATTGCTTGTGCTTTTTCACTTAAATATTTCTAATAGAGAATTCTATTATTTTTTGTTTGAAGCTCAAAAAGAGAAAAATGGGATAAAGGGGGTATTAATGAACTTTTATTTTTACTACTTTGGGAAGAAATGCCAAAGTAAAGGTAAAAAAACTCATTAGGAGGTGTGAAAGTATGAAAAAGAGTTTATTGGTGATTTTTGTTTCTGTGTTACTTGTTGTTTCGGGATTTTCACAAGTAGCGGGTATTCCAAGAGAAGAAACACTCATTGCTAACATTTTAACTGGAAGAGTAGGTTCCCCTGGTAATTTCAATATATTTACCAGTAGCTGGAGAACCCCTGACCAAGGGATTCATCAATTGATGCTGGAACCATTATGGACGATGGAACCCACCAGAGGAGAAGTTATTAATTCTCTTGCAGCGGAAGGTCCAATCTACAACGAAGACTTCACACAAATGACAATCAAGTTAAGAAAAGGGTGCTATTGGAGTGATGGTGT
>NZ_JBSVZD010000056.1:0-2926 GCF_054051725.1 Petrotoga sp. DB-2
CATTTCTGATAGAGCGTTTGCCATCTGCCCTATTTCGTCTTTGCTTTTACTTTCAAAGTTTACCGTTAAGTCTCCTTTTGAAAGTTTTTTAACTGCATTTGTTAATCGTTCAATTCTATTTCCAAATTGTTTTGTAAATAAATAAGAAACAACAATAATAATGACGATTAGAATTAACAATACAAACATAACGTTTCTGATAATTTTGTTCAAGCCTAAGTCTAATTCGAAATCTACTTTTTTTGGGGTTAATGAAGGTAGTTCAAAAGATGTTTGTAAAGGGATATTGACTGATGTCTCTAATGTTTGGAATTCTTTGGCAATTTGAAGATATATGCCATCAAATTCATCTATTTGAAAATAAAAACTTCTCAACTGTTTGTTGATTATTTCTTCGGTGATAAATCGCTCATTTAATTTACTTTCGTTTAAAGAAACTTCCTCTTCTGGTAGATTTGAATAAACAACTTTGAAGTCTTTATCGAATAAAGTGATATATGCGTTTAGAAGTTTCGATATTTCCAACAATTTCTGATTATCGAACTCTTCTAATATTACTAAAAATCCATTTACAGTATTTGTAGCAATAGGATCAACAATGGGAAAAATTCCGATAAAATAAGGCGTAGAATCGAAAGACTTACTTTCTATGACTGGAGTCATATAACCAATGTCTAGAATTGTTTTAAATTGGTTATTTAAAAAATCTTCAATATTCAACTCTTTTGTATATTCATATCCTGGTAAATACGTTTCGGCCTTTTTTTGTACTTTATACGAAGCATTTTTTGAAGTTATTTCCAAACCACTCCCAGGAGTATCAGGACTGTTCATGACCCAAAGTTGAATGCCGTTGTACTGCTGAGATGTTACGTAAGGCTCAAGTAAACTGTATCTCTCAATCAGGGAAATAGATTTTGAAGCAGTTTTCTCTTGAATACCCGGAATAGCAGCTATCATTTTTCCTGATTTTTCAAGTGAATTTTTTTGAGTATCTATGAAATTGGTGAAAACTTGACTTAAGGTCTCTAAAGAATTATCAAAAGAATCTGTATAATTTTTTTCTAGTTGTTCAGAAAATTGTGCTTCTATGTTTTTTATTTGATTAGTTAAATAGTCGTTGTATTGGTTTAGTTGCTCTTGAATTAAAGAGTTATATTCATTAATTTGATCCGAATAATCATTATTCAAGGATTCAATCAAAGCCGATACTTGTGCCTCGTTTTGCTCAGAGTTTTTTTGAATGGCATTTGTAATGTATATTACAAAAAACACACTAGGTATCAGAGCGAAAAGAATCAACATAATTCCTATTTTGTTACCAAATTTATTAAACCAATGAACTTTAGATAGGTCAAATTTTTTCATTTGAGTTCCCCCTTCCTGGAATCGTTTTCTTAATAATTATACCATATCAGAAAAAATTAGTAAACTAAACTAGTATAAAAAGTGAATTTCACTGTTTAATTAATATTTAGAAGGATTTGCTAATTGGATGAAAGTCCAAGCAAAAGAAGAACTTATTCATGCTCATATTTGTTCATCTACAATGGTCAACTAGGTAGTAGGCAGTAGAATAATTCAATAAAATAGACTATTACAAACAACAGGGAGTTTACTCCCTGTTGTTTGATAGTTCTTTCAAACTTTCCAATACCTCTAAAACATGATCTTTTACTCTCACATTTTCCCATACTTTTTTAATTATTCCATTTGGATCTATCAGAAATGTTGATCTGACAACTCCCCAATTTTCTTTACCGTAATTCTTTTTTAGTTGCCAAACACCAAATTTTTCGAGAATGGAATGTTCAGGGTCACTTAGTAAAATCACTTTTAAATTGTGTTTTTCTTTAAAGTTTGCATGTTTTTCTACAGTATCAGGACTTACCCCAACTATTTGGCAATTATATTTTTTAAAATCTGCTAAGTAGTTTGAAAAATCAACGGCTTCTTTAGTACAACCAGGAGTGTTATCTCGCGGATAAAAATAGAGCACAAGCCATTTTCCAATAAAATCCCTGCTATTAATCTGATTACCATCAGCATCTTTAAGTGAAAACTCTGGGATTTTATCGCCTATTCCAAAATTTAAATATCTCATTTTAAACCCCTTCCTTTTTTTAAAAAGCGAGTCCTCCACCACCTATTCTAAATGTGATATATGGACCTGTGGGTCCAAAATTTGGTACACTTCCAATGGTTCTATCGGATAATTTCCAATCACTTACCCATCCCACTGGGGCATATGTGTACCCTGCTGCTAAACCAATAGCTAAACCTCCAGCTGCCTCATCATCACTAAAAGATAATATGTAATCAGCATTTATTCCTACTTTAAAGATAGGAAATTCGGTATAAAGAGTATTTTCGTTGAAAGTGGACAAAGTGTCTTCAAAATCTGTAGAATCAGGGTCTTGGGAAATTTTCAAGGATATTTCACCACCACCAATACCTCCAAGAACATACATTCGAAAAGCTTGTTTAGAAAAGATCAAATAACCAATATTGAATGTTCCATAACCAATGTCAAGGTGTACCGTATTCCCACTAGATTTCTCTTTAGTAGCTATACCGTATCCTTCTCCACCTATTATAAATCTTCCCATTACTCCATAACCCCCACCCCCGTTAGCTAAAGCCACTTCACTTAATTCAGGAAGTCCAGCGGCTTTTAACTGTGTATTTAATTCTTTAACATCAAGCCACTGAGCACCAATATCTCCACCACCAAGTCCTCCATACTGACCGTTTTTCACTTCTTGTGAAAACACTAAACCTACTAAAAGAATAATCAACGTTATTAACCAAACAGTTTTTTTCATATTTACCCCCCCATATGTGAAAAATTTTGGTTCTATCACGAAAATAGTGGGTAATTAAGCTGGAGTTAAATTAAGTTTACCAAGGGCAATAAAGATAGTGA
>NZ_JBSVZD010000057.1:0-2496 GCF_054051725.1 Petrotoga sp. DB-2
TGCACTTACTAAACGAAAAGTGTACCAAAAATAAGAGTCGGCTAAACGAAAAGTGTACCACCCTATCACACAAATCCTGTATAATGAATTTGGATAAAAAAATTGTACAGGAGGAAAAGAAAGGTGATAGAGATGGTACAATACAATTATATAAGATTTTTGTATTTTAACAAACACAAAAGTCAAAGAGCGATAGCAAAAGAAATGGGGATACACAGAGCAACGGTCAAAAGAGCTATCGAGAACCCAGAACAGAAGTATCATATGAACGTTGAGAGAGATAAACCTGTAAATGGTGATTTTGAAAAACGTATCAAACATTTGTTGGAATACAATTCAAACCAACCCAAGAATCAAAAGTTAACCAAAAGGCGTATATACGAACTCATCTGTGAAGAAGGATACAAAGGAAGTTATTCCTCCTTCACCTATCAAGCAAGGAAGATAGAAGAGAAACTTGGTATCAATCAAAAAGAAGGTTTTTTGAAATTAGTGCCACTAAGAGGTAGTATGCAGGCAGACTTTGGTGAAGTTTACGTGATGCAAGATAAGATGCCAAGAAAGATACACGTATTCTGTGCAAAGTTATGCTACAGCAAGGTGGAGTTTGTTAAAGCTTATCCAGGAGAGTCTACAGAGTTTTTCTTTGATGGATTAACATCGGCGTTTGATTTTTTTGGTGGAGTTCCAAAAAAGATAATCTTTGACAATTTAAAACCTGCGGTGAAGGAAGTACTAACAGGAAGAGAAAGGATACTACAAGAAGAGTTTGTCAAATTCCAGTCCTTCTACTGTTTTGAATCTGAGTTCTGTGGTCCAGCTAAAGGCAATGAAAAAGGGATGGTAGAAAATCTTGTTAAATACGTTGAAAACAACTACTTCTTACCGAGAGTTGAGTTCAAAAGTTTTGATATACTCAATTTGGAATTGAAGGAAAAATGTCATCAAAGGCTCAAAAAAGGAAGGTATGAAGGAGAAAGTTGGGAGAAGAGAATCCTTGATGAAGATTTTCTCCCTCTCAAAGAAAGATACGTATTTGCAAGGATAAAAGAAGCAAAGGTAGACACATACCAACTTATTCATTTGGAAAAGAACAGATACTCTGTACCGACAAATTACATTGGTAAAAAGGTTGAAGTTCACATCTACCCATTCAAGGTAAAGGTAATCTACAAAGGAGAGGTTATAGCAGAGCATGAAAGGATGTTTGGGAAAAACAAAGAGAGTTTAAACCCATACCATTTTCTACCTTTACTAAGAAAAAAGGCAAGGGCATACGAACAAGCTAAGGTCATTCAAGATTGGGGATTACCTCAGATATATGAAAAGTACCATAAGATGCTGCAAGCTCATCTTAACTCTGATTCAAAAGGAACAAGAGAGTTCATAGACATACTAAAATTAACCCAACAATACACCGTTGAAGTTGTTGCAAAGGTACTAAAGGAATTGGACGAAAAGAACCGCTACAGTTACCAAGAAGTGTTAAGCGTACTAAGGTATCAAACACAACACAAACCCAAAACGGAACTCCTCTCGGAAGAAAAGCTAAAATCCCTTGACGTAGACAAACACACCACCACTTACATGTCTTTAAGCACTTACAATGAACTACTTCGAAAAGTGGGGTGTGAAAATGAAAGATGAACTAAGAGAACAGCTGAAATATTGTCGACTATCTGGTATATTAGAACGGTATGACGATATACTACAAGAGGCAAAAAGAAACGATTGGGACAACGAAAGATTTTTTGAAACTTTGATTCAATGTGAAGTCCTATCAAGGGGGAACAACAGATTTCAAAGGTTGTTACACCAAGCAAAGTTCCCTAATCTAAAGACGATAGACCAATTTGATTTCAGTCAAGCGCCTTACCTATCAAAGAAGGAAATACTGGAACTCAGTCAATGTAAGTTCATCGAAGAAAAGACAAATCTTTTGTTCTTAGGATCACCAGGTGCAGGAAAAACACACATAAGTATAGCGATAGGAATACAAGCATGTAAGAAAGGGAAAACAGTAAGTTTTTTCACAGCAGCCAACCTTGGGAACCTCTTAGTTGAAATGCAGGAAGAACGACAACTAACAAAATTCCAAAAAAAGCTGAGCAAAGTAGACTTACTAATAATTGATGAACTAGGATACGTGCAGTTATCCGACCAAGTTACACAACTCATGTTCCAAATATTCTCTGAAAGGTATGAAAAAGGATCTATCTTAGTAAACAGCAATCTTGAATTTGCAGAATGGGCTAAAATATTTCACGATGAAAGGATGACAGCAGCGATTATCGACAGGTTAATCCACAACAGTAAGATAATACTATTCAACGGAGAAAGCTACCGTTACAGGAACCAAAGACGAGAAATTCAGCAAAAGTGATAAATATTCGATTTTTCTCTTTTCATATGAAAAGAGAAAGAAAAGAACTTCTTCTTTCTATATGGTACATAATTAGGTTAGCAGGGTGGTACAGTATTCGGTTAGCCATAGCA
>NZ_JBSVZD010000058.1:0-2151 GCF_054051725.1 Petrotoga sp. DB-2
ATGGTACAATTATCAATCGAAGGATTCAAAGCCCTCATACAAAGAAATCCATATTCAAGAGGATACAGAATAGAATACCCATGGGTGGTCAACACAGATCCTTGTATGACAGGTGTTATATTCAATACCGAAGTATATCCATACAACCTTAAAGATGTAAGGTGGGCATTAACTCTTGCAATAGATATAGTGGATTACATAGGGATAGCGTTTGATGGTGCTGCGCCTATGGGTGCACTTCACATCCCACCAATGCCTTATTACCAAGAGGTTTATTATGAACCGATGGAAGAATGGTTAAAAGATTTCACCTTAGACATAGAAGTTAATGGAGAACCATTTAAACCGTACGATCCAACGGCGACATTAAGAGCAGCTCAATATGCGAGGGAAAGAGGATACGAGGTACCAAACGATATAGAAACGTTGAAAGAGATGTTTGGTCCAGCATGGTGGAAATATGCACCTGATGTAGCGGAACAACTGTTAGAAAGGAATGGATTTAAAAGGGATAAAAATGGCAAATGGTTGTTACCAGACGGTACACCTTGGAAAATTAATATTATTGCCAATGCAAATCCTTCACATCCATCGCATAGAAATGCACTTGCTGCGGCACAAGAGTGGAGAAACTTTGGTATAGATGTTTCAGTTACTCCCAGCGAACAAGATGCGAGTGTAACTGCGTTAGGTAACTTTGAGGTTAGTTCCCAATGGCCTGCAATGGAACCATGGGGTGGACATCCTGATTTGTACCGTGTTTTTTCGAGTATGCACTCAAACTACTACCAACCAATAGGAGAAAATGCTATTACTAATTTAGGCCCTGCACCAGGCAGATGGACAGATCCTAGAATGGATGAGGTTATAGAAGGAATGGAAAAGGTGGACTGGGGTAGTGAGGAAAACATGGAATTGGGTATGGAAGGATTAAAAATACTTGTAGAAGAAATGCCTTCAATTCCAACTTTTGGATATCCTGGAGTAGTAGGATGGGATGAGTATTACTGGACGAATTATCCTGGCGCTGAAAATCCGTATATGATTCCCTATCATCACTGGCCAAATTTGAAATACGTACTCCCCTTTCTTGAACCAACAGGTAGGAAATAAGGGCTACAGATAAATACATTAAGCCCCCCTCGGGGGGCTTATTATGGAGGTGTAACACTTGCTATTTTTCAAGCGATACTTGCTACCAAGGATAATACAATTTCTAGTTGTAGTATTCGTAGGGATAACGGTGGTATTTATTGTACCCAGGCTAACGCCGGTTGATCCCGTACAACAAGTAATCAGTCAAATGACATCACAAGGAGCCTTCTTAGACCCAGCGGCTGTTGAAGCATTAAGGCAATCGCTCACAGAGATGTACGGATTAGAAGGAGGGATATTCCAACAATACGTTGCCTTTTGGGGAAGGCTGCTACATGGAGACTTTGGGCCATCGCTCTTTCAATTTCCGGTACCTGTAATGGAGCTAATAATGGACTCACTGCCCTGGACGGCTGGATTACTATTAACAACTACAATCCTCTCTTGGTTAGTAGGAAGTATAATAGGGGCACTTGCAGGATACTTTAAAAACAAGGCATGGGCACAAACATTAGACAACATAGCGATGGTGGTAAGGCCCATACCGTACTACATATTTGCATTACTACTACTCATAGTATTTGCCTATTTGATACCGATATTCCCATCGGCGGGTGGATACTCAGTTGGAAGACAAATAGGGTTCAACTGGGCGTTCATATCGGACGTGTTAGTACACTCGTTTCTACCTGCGATATCGCTGATGGTTTTAGGAATAGCAGCCAACATACAAACGATGAAACTCATAGTATCGAACATAGTAGCGGAAGACTATGTAATGTATGCGAAAGCGGGGGGACTAAAAGAATCAAAGATAGCCTTCAAATACGTATTCAGGAACGGGTTATTACCGCAAGTAACCAACTTAGCGCTATCTTTAGGGCAAATCTTTGGAGGGGCATTGATAACAGAAATAGTATTCGCCTATCCAGGGATAGGAACGTTACTATACGGAGCGATAAACTCAAACGACTACAATCTAATAATAGGGGTAGTCTCGTTATCGGTAATAGGGATAGCGTCAGCAACGCTCATAATAGATCTAATATATCCACT
>NZ_JBSVZD010000059.1:0-1913 GCF_054051725.1 Petrotoga sp. DB-2
ACTATCTTTATTGCCCTTGGTAAACTTAATTTAACTCCAGCTTAATTACCCACTATTTTCGTGATAGAACCTTTTTTTATTTTTCATAACCTTTGATATACCGTTTTTAACGTTATTTTTCATATTCCTTTTCCTTACAAACATGATCGGACATGATTTAAGAAACGGAAAGTTCTCCCTTATAATATCCCTTCCTTATTCATACAGAGAGGTATTTTTCTCATCTTATGTACTTTCCCTACTATTGATAGTTATACCTAGTTCTATCGGGCTAGCCTTTTTTAACTTTGGAAATTTGTACTTATCAATAGCACTTTTAAAGATCTTGAGTGTCATAATATTTGCAACGGCTTATTTTGCCATTATTATAATCTCTGTTACATTAGGGGGAGATACATTTGGAATACCATTTTTGATATTGATCGCTGATTGGATACTTGGGAAAATTGGTTCCAGTTATGCTGTAAATCCCTACAAATATATTAGCCCGTCGAACCAAGGAAATGTTTGGTCAAGTTTGATATTTTCTGTGTTTCTTTTACTCTTATCTTTATATCTGTTTGAAAAAAGAGGTGTACAAAAATGATAGTAGAAGTGAAAAACTTAGTTAAAAGTTTCAATTCAAAACCGATATTGAACAAGATCAATTTTAATGTAAATGAGGGTGAAATCTTTTCTCTAATAGGTCCCAATGGTGCAGGGAAAACAACAACTTTGAGATGTCTATACGGGGAGTTGAAACCAAACAACGGTGAGATAAAGCTTTTTTCTGAAAAAATAACCCCTGAGATAAAAACAAAGGTTTCTGTGATGACAGAAGATAGGTTGACATTTTCTAATTTTAAAGGAAGTGATTACCTAAAAATTTGGAGTATGTTGTATCCTAACTTCAATGAGGAAACATTTTCTAATTTTGTTTTACATTACAACTTCGACATAAACCAAAAAGTGGAAAGATATTCAATGGGTATGAAAACATTGTTTTATTTGGCACTAACAATATCCAGTAACGCCGATCTTTTGCTCTTAGATGAACCAACTCAGAACCTTGATCCCGTTATAAGATCGGAGGCTTTAAAAATTTTAAGAAATTATGCAAATGAAACGAACAAGACGATAATCATATCTTCTCACGAAATATACGAACTCGAGGAAATATCGTCATCTTTTGCAATTATAAAAGAAGGTAAAATATTATATACAGATGATATGGATTCTGCTAAAGAAAAGCACAGGATGATAAGAAAAGGTGAACCTATTCCAACTGGTGAAGTTGTATCTAACTTTGAAGAAGAGGTGTTGGTAAAAACTGAAGAAGAGATTGGAAGATTTGCGACATTTAACGAAATTGTTCTTGGATATTTAAGAAGTATCCAAGCTTTCACCCCTTTTGAAGTTAAAAAATAAAGGTTCTATTTCAAAAAATGATGGTAGAAAAATTAGATACATAAATAGCCGCTTAATATGATCCAAGACGAAAAAGCTAAAAGAGTTATTGAAATAATTTCCGAAAAGACGCCCAACATGGGCGTTTTTCAATTAAAATTGCCAATAATTTCTACAAACTCTTCTCTTTCTTCCCCTTCAAAAGCATAAAAAGAAATAGCAGAAGGTTTTTTACTCAATAGAAACAAAAATATAAAATAAAATTTACTTCAAAAGCCCTTCCTTTGGAATGTTAACACCACTTGAAAATTCTGTATTTTTTTCTAAATTTCATTATATCATAATTCTCTTATGATAACTAAAAGAAAGACAAATGCATTACATCTGATAAAAACAATTGTAAATAATTTTAACATAAGTATTTTTTGGCCGATTTCTGTAATACTTTATTGCACTTACTAAACGAAAAGTGTACCAAAAATAAGAGTCGGCTAAACGAAAAGTGTACCACCCTATCACACAAATCC
>NZ_JBSVZD010000060.1:0-1473 GCF_054051725.1 Petrotoga sp. DB-2
AGCTAATCGGTGATATGTCAAGAGGTAAAAATCAAAAAAATTGTTAAAAATTAGCGTAACTGACAATGCCCATACTTTCCGAAAAACACAAAATAGGCTTGAAAACACAAAAAGATTCACTTGTATCTATTCAACTTAGTAATTTGAATAGATTCGATTTTTGCTCAGCAATGCAAAAATCATGCGAACCAACTTACGAGCCGTGAGCGCGAGGGCTCTTTTGTGTTGATGAGTGGTAACCTCGTAGTATTTTTTCCGATAATACTCTTTGAACTCAGGGATATGATTTTTAACGGAGCTAGCAGCTTCGATAAGGTAGTATCGAAGATACGGATTACCTGTTTTAGTCATTTCTGTCTCATCAGAGGAATAATTCCCTGATTGACGTTTTCTCCAAGTCAGTCCTGCAAACTTAGCCAACTTATCGTGAGATCGAAAGGAAGCTATCGTACCTATCTCACTGATGATGCCAGAGGAGATAACAGGACCGATACCGTTGACAGAGATGAGTGATTGATATTCTACGGGATTAAGCCCTTTTACCGTTTTTTCAATAGCCTTATCAACTGTTTTTATTTCATTTTCCAAGGCTTTTATTACGTTTAAAGAAGAAGAGATAGCGATATTCAAAGGTTCATAAGCCATTTTATCCAATCTGTACGAATTCTTGGCTGCTTGTTTAAGAAGTGTTGCAACCTTCACGGGATCTTTGAATCTGTTTTTACTTTTTTTAATAACAAACTGAGTTAAATCATCGATGGATTTGTAAACTATCTCATCCAAAGAGCAGAACTCAGTCAAAGCAGCACAAGACGTAGCACCATATATATCGGAAAAGGGCTTATCCCTATTATTCACAGCCAATTCACTGAATTTCAAATAAATGTTGGAAAGCATCCAATTCTTTTCAGAAACGAGTGTATGAACTAAATGGAACCTATGGCGTGTAAGTCTTTGTAAAGCCAAAAACTGAGAACCACGCCAAGGGGAAGAAGAAATCTTGCCACATCTAGCGAAATCGGCTATGACGTAAGCGTCCAAATGATCTGTTTTATCGATATCGACAAAAGTCTTTTTGTAATTGGCTGTAGTTTTTGGATTAAGCTGGTACACAAGAGGTTTAAAAGGCAAAAGTTTCTTATTAGTTGACAGGAAATTGGCTATGTGAGTACTGTAAAAAGAAGTAGCTTCCAAAGCGATAACGACATAATCAAGGTTGTTAGAAACAAGGCAATTGGAGATAGCCTCAGCAATGTATTCAGCACCTATTCTGTTATTTTTAGTATCAAAATCAAGGAGTTTATTGTTTTGGAAATCGATTGCACAAACTGTATTAGTTAGAGAACTCACATCGATACCGACAAACAAAGTAGATAAAACGTCGTAATTCATAGTTATTTCACCACCTTTCGAAAAAAGATAAAGGATGAAAGAAAGAGATGCCCTAATCTTAGCAGCCAAAGGCAACCTCGC
>NZ_JBSVZD010000061.1:0-1343 GCF_054051725.1 Petrotoga sp. DB-2
GGTTCTATCACGAAAATAGTGGGTAATTAAGCTGGAGTTAAATTAAGTTTACCAAGGGCAATAAAGATAGTGATTTTTAAATTCTTTAATGTTTTAAAACCAAAAGCTCTTTTAGTAAATCCTCTAAGTTTAGAGTTCATACCTTCTATTTTACCGTTTGAGATATTCGTTTTTATGTGCAACAAGATACCTTCTATGTGATTTAAAAGAGTCTTAGCGGCTTTAATCATTTCGGGTATATTTGATTTCATTACCTTTCCATACCATCGTTTAAAATACTTAGCTGCATAAGAAGGTTTCTTGTAATCGAACATCTTTTTAAACTCAAGTACCAATCCGTAGGCTTGAACTGTATCAAGGTGTTGATATTCCATCAATTCATCGAGTCTAACTTTATCTTTCTTAGTAAGGTTGTTAGGATTTTTTAATAGCAAGTATTTTGTCCTTTTGAGTATCTCATGGTATTCTTTATTCTCTCTGGCTCTCACTTTATCAAGTTGGACACTTAATACATTAAGCACATGGAATTTGTCAAATATTATCTTTGCTTTTGGAAAATGGTCCCTTGCTCCAGCTTTGAAAGGTACCGACATATCCATGCATATGGACTCTATATCTTTTGGATCACCGTTTTTTTCAGTGTATCTTTCTTTGAATGATAGGAAGGTTTCTGCATCTTTTCCATCAGCTATATGTACAACCTTTTCTCGTTCCACATCTAAGAAATTGGTTAGATATACATGATGCTTTTTCCTTGCTATTTCATCAACAGATAACGTTTTTATTGGTTCTTTTGAGAAATCTTGTTTTTCTAATTCCTTTGAAACGTAAAAGTCTAATATTCTCCACAACCTATTTTGGGTTGTATTATACTTTTTAGCTATCTCAGCAACCGTCATGTGATTGTACAACTCAAGAATAAACGCTTCAAACAATAAGGTGAATCCAGAGTTTTTTCGAGCCCAAGGAACCTCTACAGTCTTTGTCCCATCATCTGTTTTTATCCTAGCTACCCTTGCATGTATGTATGTTTCATACTGGAATAAGTTTAAGTGTCTCCAACTTCTTTGAACCGTATCGTATGCACTGTAATATTTACCGTTGTATTCGAACTTTGCGCCTTTTTTGAAATCCACATATATGTTGATTATATTTCCTTGTTGCTCTATCTTTTCTATGTACCATGGCTCTGTTATATTCAGTATCTGTTCGAAGAATTTTGGTAGCTCTTTTCTCATCTGGCATCACTCCTTATGTATTTTGTGTTTTCTTACATGATACCAGATTATTTAATCATTTGTTCATATTTCATTTTTTCTACCCACACTTTTTGGAAGAGAACC
>NZ_JBSVZD010000062.1:0-1099 GCF_054051725.1 Petrotoga sp. DB-2
AGCAAAAGAAAGGATTATCAAAGCTGGCAAAGTTGGAACACAAAGAATATATCTGATACATAGACCACAAAGATACATGTGTAAAAAAACAGGGAAAAGCTTCAGAAATGAGAAGATAAGTTATAGATGGCAAAGAATAACAAGAGCAGAGACAGAAAACCTTGTAAAGAATTTGCGTAAGATGAGCATATCGGCAACCGCGAAAGAGCACGGTGTAAGTGTGAGAACTGTGAGTAATTTATTAGATTCGATTGAAGTAAAGGTAGATTGGACGAAATTTCAAGATATGGAAGATATAAAGTTAGGGATAGATGAACACTCATTTAGAGGGTTTAAGATGGTGACGACGATAGTAGAATTGAACACATCAAACACGATAGCGATATTAAAATCAGACAAAAAAGAAGAGTTGAAAGGGTTTTTAAATAAAATACCGTATAAAATAAAACAAAAGATAACAGAAGCGGCTATCGATATGAGAACCTCTTTTAAGAATGCAGTCAAAGAAGAATTACTTGGAGTGAAAGTAGTAGCGGACCATTTTCATGTAGTAAAAGACGCACAGAAAAAGCTAAGAGAAAGTATAAAGATAGAAGAAGAAGTAACGAATAACAATAAAAAGATACCTGTAAAATTGTTCTTTTTGAATGGAAAGAAATTATTAAAAGAGAAGAAAAAGGTAAAGAAATTATACAAAACATTGAAGGAACATCCATATCTAAAAGAGTATTATAGATACCTACTAATGTTGAAATGGATGTATAAAGCAGAAACGTATGAAGAAGGGAAAAGAAGATTACACATATTGATAGGGAAGATGGAAGAAAGTGAAGATCCTCAGGTATGGAGATGGGCCAAAACATATATAAGGTGGGAAAAAGAAATACTCCAATATTTCGTTAATAGAACAACGACGGCTAAAGTAGAAGGACGTCATACGCACATAAAATTAATAAAAAGAATAAGTTTTGGATTCAAGGAAGTTTTGAGATATACCAAAAAAGTTCTATTAGGAGTGATGCCAGAAAGATTCATAAAACTACCAAATTTCATCACAGAAGGAACAACATATTGTAAACAGTTATCCTTTCTGAGCTGA
>NZ_JBSVZD010000063.1:0-861 GCF_054051725.1 Petrotoga sp. DB-2
ACCTGAGAAAAGTTCCTTAGGTCCAATCTCTACTTTGAAAAAAGGTAAGAACTATATCAAAGTTTGGTAATGAAAATTAATACTAAATGTTCCATTTTTTTAGAATTTACCTACTTTACAAACAGCTAAAAGAAATGATTAGCGAAAGGCAAAGTAAGTTAAAGAAAGAAGTTGTTTTGTAATCGTAAATATCACTTGAATCGTATGCAAGGTCAGCTAAGAAGTTAAACTCACTAAGATCCAAATACCTAACAATCTTTTTTAAAAGCTCCGAAACCGAATTCTTATCATGGGCAGAAGTGAAGGAAAGAAAGTAGTTTCGAAAGGTACGTAAAGGAGATAAGAAAATTCAGAATGTTTTTCAAATAATCAGAGTAGGCGAAATCGAAGTACAGTTAAAAAAATTACTATATATTAAAGGTATTAAATGTTGGTTACAATGCATGTTTTAGAGTTTCTAAAGTGTCTAATCGGTGATATTACAAGGAAGGGGGAATTGTTTGCAAAAATTGTGGGTATTGAGTATGTGAGGGTATGAAGAAATTTCAAAAACTTCGTGGAGGTGGAGAAATGAAAAAGAGTTTATTGGTGATTTTTGTTTCCGTGTTACTTGTTATTGCAGGATTTTCACAAGTAGCTGGGATTCCAAGGGAAGAAACGCTCATTGCTTCGATGGGGAGAGCGTCCGCACCAAGTAACTTTAATGTTTTTGTTACAACATGGAGGTCCCCTGACAGAGGTATCCAGCAAGTGATGTTAGAACCATTGTGGACGATGGAACCTGCCAGAGGAGAAGTTATTAATTCTCTTGCAGCGGAAGGTCCAATCTACAACGAAGACTTCACACAAATGACAATCAAG
>NZ_JBSVZD010000065.1:0-779 GCF_054051725.1 Petrotoga sp. DB-2
CAGCCTTGGGATGGACCTACTATCCATCAGGTAGTTGGTGAGGTAAAGGCTTACCAAGCCGATGACGGATAACCGGTGTGAGAGCATGTACGGTCACAAGGGCACTGAGACACGGGCCCTACTCCTACGGGAGGCAGCAGTGGGGAATATTGGACAATGGGCGAAAGCCTGATCCAGCGACGCCGCGTGAAGGAAGAAGTCCTTCGGGATGTAAACTTCTGAACTAATCGAATAAAAGGGTAGTGGACAC
Source organism: Petrotoga sp. DB-2 (assembly GCF_054051725.1). Taxonomy (NCBI): domain Bacteria; kingdom Thermotogati; phylum Thermotogota; class Thermotogae; order Petrotogales; family Petrotogaceae; genus Petrotoga; species Petrotoga sp. DB-2. The sequence continues at coordinate 251 of NZ_JBSVZD010000065.1, forward strand.
ACTACAGAAGAAGGTAGATTAGGAAAAGTCCCGGCTAACTACGTGCCAGCAGCCGCGGTAAGACGTAGGGGGCGAGCGTTGCCCGGAATCACTGGGTGTAAAGGGGACGTAGGCGGATGATCAAGTCATCTGTGAAAAGATTGCTCAACGATTGGCTTGCGGATGAAACTGGTCATCTTGGGCGTAGCAGAGGTAGACGGAATTACCTGAGTAGGGGTGAAATCCGCAGATACAGGTAAGAACGCCGGTGAAGAAGTTGGTCTACTGGGCTACAGCTGACGCTGAGGTCCGAAAGCCAGGGGAGCGAACCGGATTAGATACCCGGGTAGTCCTGGCTGTAAACGATGCTCACTAGGTGTAGGGAGCGAAAGACTCTCTGTGCTGAAGCGAACGCGCTAAGTGAGCCACCTGGGGAGTACGTCCGCAAGGATGAAACTCAAAGGAATTGACGGGGGTCCGCACAAGCGGTGGAGCATGTGGTTTAATTCGAAGCTAACCGAAGAACCTTACCAGGGATTGACATGTAACT
>NZ_JBSVZD010000066.1:0-764 GCF_054051725.1 Petrotoga sp. DB-2
TTGTTGCTCATGATATCACTCCTCTCTCTCTTTTTATTTTTTTGTTTTTTGTTCTATGAGGAGTGATATCTTTTTTTTACCCCTTTTGTCAAGTATCTCATCAACCATTTTTATTATACAGCCCTTTTTTCACAAACCTATCATCAAAAAGAAATGGTATAATTAAGTTAACAAAGATCCTTTCCCTCACGGGTGGGGAGCGGAGTGAAAAGGTAAAAGAATCTTTTCCTCATGGGCGGGCTGCGAGGTGAAGGGGAGCTAACAAAGATCCTTTTCCTTATGTGTGAAAAACAGGGTTTAAGGGACCGCAGGTCCCTCTTCCACACGGGCGGGAAGTGTGGTAAAACTTCTTCCTCTTTCCTTATGGGTGGGGAGCGGGGGGAAGGGCGCTATAAAGCTTATTAAAAAGATATCACTCCTCCTAAAGCAAAAAAGAGGAGTGATATCTATTTTAAATACTCAAAAATCTACCTTCTACAACTATTTCAATATTTCTTTTAGTTCTTCTATGGTTATTTCAAATATATTGTCGATTATTTGGTTTATTTTTGCTTCTTCAGCTTCTTTTATCTTTCCTTTCATCTCTGTGGTTAATTGTCTACCAAATCGTTTACTTAATAACTTTATAGCTACTTCTCTTCTTTCTTCAAGTTTTCCTTTTCTTTCACCTTCTTTTACACCTTCCAATTTAGCTTTTTCTCTGTCTCTTTTTGCTATCTCTTCTAATGTGTTAAACATTTTTGGCACCTCCATTTCTTTTAGCT
>NZ_JBSVZD010000067.1:0-729 GCF_054051725.1 Petrotoga sp. DB-2
TAGAAAGGAATGGATTTAAAAGGGATAAAAATGGCAAATGGTTGTTACCAGACGGTACACCTTGGAAAATTAATATTTTGACCGATTCAGATTCTGGAGGCCCTCGACATAGAAATGCACTTGCTGCAGCACAACAATGGAGAAACTTTGGAATAGAAGTGGAAGTGGCGGCCAGTGAGTCCCTTACTAATCGTGCCGTCTCGGGAGATTATGAAGTTGCAACTAATTGGCCTGCAATGGAACCATGGGGAGGACATCCTGATTTGTATCGCACCTTTAGTGTCTGGCATTCGAAATATTATAAACCAATAGGTGAATTAGCTGTTTCTCTGGATGGGGGCCCGTCAAGATGGAGAGATCCGAGAATGGATAAGGTTATAGAACAAATGGAAAAGGTTGAATGGGATAGTGAAGAAAACATACAATTAGGTATCGAAGGGTTAAAAATACTTGTAGAAGAAATGCCTACAATTCCAACATTTTCGTATCCAGGTGTTATTGCATTTGACGAATATTACTGGACGAATTATCCAACTGCTGAAAATCCATATATGATTCCCTATACGCATTGGCCAAATTTGAAATACGTACTCCCCTTTCTTGAACCAACAGGTAGGGAATAAGGGCTACAAATAAATACATTGAGCCCCCTTCGGGGGGCTTATTATGGAGGTGTAACACTTGCTATTTTTCAAGCGATACTTGCTACCAAGGATAATACAATTTCTA
>NZ_JBSVZD010000068.1:0-699 GCF_054051725.1 Petrotoga sp. DB-2
AGGCCTTCCCATGCCTTTCCACTTCGTATATATCTCCAACCCCCTATCTGGCAGTTCGGGTAGCTGTTACCCACAACTCAGTAGCAACAACGCCTGCCCGCTTTTGCATCGCTACTGTTTGGGCTCTTCCCTTTTCGCTCGCCGCTACTCGGGGAATCTCGTTTGATTTCTTTTCACCGGGTACTATGATGTTTCACTTCCCCAGCTTCGCCTCCTGTCTCCAGGATGCCTTTCGGCAGGTTCCCCCATTCGGATATCTGCGGATCTTCGCTCGTTTGCAGCTCCCCACAGCTTTTCGCAGCTTACCACGTCCTTCTTCGCTTCCAGCTGGCTAGGCATCCACCGTATGCCCTTCTCTCTTTGGACGTTCTCTATGCACTTGTCAATGAGCTCTTCCTTCTTTAGGGTTGGTGGGCTAGGGAGGACTTGAACCTCCGACCTCACGCTTATCAGGCGTGCGCTCTTACCAAGCTGAGCTACTAGCCCAACTCTCTCAAAAGTAGATAGAGGAGGTAGAAACTTTAATTCTCCTTAGAAAGGAGGTGATCCAGGCGCACCTTCCGGTACACCTACCTTGTTACGACTTCGCCCCCCTCGCTAAGCCCACCTTCAACAGTACCTACCGTACTGCCTTCAGGTGTTCCCAACTCGGGTGGCGTGACGGGCGGTGTGTACAAGGCCCGGGAACGTATTCACCGC
>NZ_JBSVZD010000069.1:0-636 GCF_054051725.1 Petrotoga sp. DB-2
AAGAGTTATGGAGGTAGAGCACTGAATGGCGTAGGGGGGTAGACCTCTGAAACCAATCAAACTCCGAATGCCATAACTGGATACCAGGGAGAAAGACTATGGGGAATAAGCTTCATAGTCGAGAGGGAAAGAGCCCAGACCGACAGCTAAGGTTCCGAAGAAGCGGCTAAGTGTGAAAGGAAGTGGACCTCTTGAGACAGCCGGGAGGTTGGCTTAGAAGCAGCCATCCTTGAAAGAGTGCGTAACAGCTCACCGGTAGAAGAGGACTGCGCCGAAAATGTAACGGAGCTAAAGCCGCGCACCGAAGCTACGGTATAGCCGAAAGGCTATAGGTAGGGGAGCGATGTGCGAGGGAGAAGCATATCTGGAAGGATATGTGGACGAAGCACAAGAGAGAATGCAGGCATGAGTAACGAAATGGGAGTGAGAATCTCCCACCCCTAAAGTCTAAGGTTACCTGGGGAAGGGTCGTCCGCCCAGGGTAAGTCGGGACCTAAGGTGAACCCGAAAGGGGTAGCCGATGGAAAACGGGTAAAGAATCCCGTACCGGTAAAAGGGGAGCTACAAGGGGGGACACAGGAGGTAAAGCTACCGAGATAGGGTTGCGAATCTTCCAAGCGACGATGCCGAAGAAGC
>NZ_JBSVZD010000070.1:0-627 GCF_054051725.1 Petrotoga sp. DB-2
CCAACTTTGCCAGCTTTGATAATCCTTTCTTTTGCTCTACCGTTACGTACTATGTATTCTCGCTTGTCTTTACATCCTTTACATTTATACGGGCATTCTGGTATCCCTACCTTTTTCGAATATCTCACTTCAAAATAAATCTTTCCATCTTTTCTCAAATCTTTTCTCTCTTTTAACTTAAACCCTTTGTCAATACCCAGTATTTGTGCTATAATTTTGTTGCTCATGATATCACTCCTCTCTCTCTTTTTATTTTTTGTTTTTTGTTCTATGAGGAGTGATATCTTTTTTTTACCCCTTTTGTCAAGTACCTAATCAACCATTTTTATTATACAGCCGTTTTCGCATGAAATAATATTAAATGTCCGTGAAAAAGATTGGTTAGATCATAATTCGAGTCTTTGAGGGAGTACCCCCCTCAAACTTCCTGAAAACAAAATCTTTTTAAAAAAGAGATATCTGCTTCAAGAAAGAGATACTAAGAAGAATTCAAAAAAGAAAAGAGGAGTGTAAATTGAGGTTTTCTATTATTGGTAAAGTTTGATATATCTGGTAGTTTTCTTTAGTAACTAATATTAAAAATCCTCTGTGCGCCAATAATTTTATCGGTTTCTCTGTAAATGGTTC
>NZ_JBSVZD010000071.1:0-601 GCF_054051725.1 Petrotoga sp. DB-2
TTCCAGAGGCCGTGCCTACACACGTTTCGGGGAGAACCAGCTATCCCCAGGTTCGGTTAGCTTTTCACTCCTACCCACATGTCATCTGAGGATTTTTCACTATCCACCAGTTCGGACCTCCACTTGGTTTTACCCAAGCTTCATCCTGCACATGGGTAGCTCACCTGGCTTCGGGCCTATTCCCAGTGACTTGCGCACTTTTCATACTCGGTTTCCCTTCGGCTCCACCTTCCGGCTTAACCTCGCCACCGAAAATAACTCGCAGGCTCATTAATCAAAAGGCACGCGGTCACTTTCGCTCCCGCTTCCTGTAGGCATACGGTTTCAGGTTCTCTTTCACTCCCCTCCCGGGGTCCTTTTCACCTTTCCCTCACGGTACTATTCCACTATCGCTCAGCTGTCCTCTTTAGCCTTGGATGGAGGTCCACCCAGCTTCACGCAGGATTCCTCGTGTCCTACGCTACTCGGGTTAACAGCAGTTGAATTTATATACTTTCGTGTACAGGACTTTCACCTTCTTCGGTAGGCCTTCCCATGCCTTTCCACTTCGTATATATCTCCAACCCCCTATCTGGCAGTTCGGGTAGCTGTTACCCACAAC
>NZ_JBSVZD010000072.1:0-569 GCF_054051725.1 Petrotoga sp. DB-2
CAATCTACATTTGCGATAAGGAACTCACTAACGATAGCGTTAATAGCCTCAGGAATATCGAGGGTGATAGCGATAATAATGGGATTAGTATCGGGGTACAAAGGTGGAAAAACCGACAAAGTACTGATGTCGATAAACGACAGTTTTGTAGTAATGCCGCTCTTACCGATTCTGATACTGATAGCATCGGTAATAAGGGAAAACTTAACGATGGTACTATTAGGACTCATACTAAGTCTATTTGGATGGGCGTGGGATGCCCGGGTAATACGATCACAAATACTAAGTCTAAGGGAAAGGGAATTCACATACACATCGATACTATCAGGGACAAAAACGTTCAACCTGGTAATAAAAGAATACTTTCCATTCATAATACCGATAATATTCTCGACGTTAATAAACAACATGATATGGGCGGTAGGGATGGAAGTAACGTTATCGGTATTGGGTTTATCCAACACAGAAATACCAACGATAGGAACGATGATCCACTGGGCGGTAAACTACCAAGCGATGCTACTGGGATACTGGTGGTGGATACTAACACCTGTAATAATATCGATCTT
>NZ_JBSVZD010000073.1:0-515 GCF_054051725.1 Petrotoga sp. DB-2
AGCACATTTCTAAAAACGATATGTGGTTTAGCCGAACCGCCACTGAGGATAGTAGATGGAAAGATATACTACGAAGTGGAAGGGAAAGAGATAGATATAACCAAAATGAGTCAAGAAGAATACAGGAAATTAAGATGGCAATTCATATCGTACATACCGCAAGGATCGATGAGTGCGTTGAATCCGATAATAAGGATAAAAGAATCATTCAAAGACTTTGTGACCTCACACAAAAAGATAAAAGATGAAGAAAAAGAATTTGAAGAACCACTGAAGAAACACTTAACCGCCTTGGGATTACCGCTAAGGGTACTAAAATCATACCCACACCAACTATCTGGAGGGATGAGGCAAAGGACGACGATAGCCTTAGCAACGATACTCAATCCAAGGATCATAGTAGCGGACGAACCTACAACGGCGTTGGATGTAGTAGCGCAAAGGGCGGTAATACAATTACTAAAAGACATACAAAAAATGCAAAAAAACACGATAATACTGGTAACCCACGACAT
>NZ_JBSVZD010000074.1:0-500 GCF_054051725.1 Petrotoga sp. DB-2
AATACAATTTATGATTGTGGTCAAAATGCGATTGTAGGTCATTTAGGATGTGTTTTTAGTGAAATCTACAATAACCACATTTATAGAATTGCTATAAAAAGAGAATTTTGGGGACATGAGATTGCAGGTATCAAATTACATGCAGCCATAGATGTTCAGATTTATCATAATCGTATACATGATTGTTCTTTAGGGTTATGGCTGGATTGGCAAGCACAAGGAACAAGGGTAAGTAAAAACTTATTTTACAAAAATAATCGTGATTTATTTGTGGAAGTAAGTCATGGCCCGTATGTTATAGATCACAACATCTTAGCTTCTGAATATGCAATAGATAACATGTCTCAGGGTGGTGCCTACATTAACAATTTAATTGCTGGTAAGATGGAGAAAAGAAAAGTATTAAATCGTTATACTCCATACCATAGACCACATAGTACAACGGTTGCAGGGTATGCCTGTGTTTACGGTGGTGATGATCGTTTCTACAACAATATCTT
>NZ_JBSVZD010000075.1:0-478 GCF_054051725.1 Petrotoga sp. DB-2
CAAAGGGCGGTAATACAATTACTAAAAGACATACAAAAAATGCAAAAAAACACGATAATACTGGTAACCCACGACATGGCTGTACATGCGAACATAACGGACAGGATGGGGATAATGTACGCAGGGATGTTTGTAGAAGAAGGGAAAACGGATGAGATATTCGAAAACCCACTACATCCATACACAAAATTTCTAATAGGCTCACTACCAAAGATGGGAGACAAAAGTTACAAGGTCAGTGCACCTGGATCGCCCCCCTCACTAGCGAACCTACCACAAGGATGTCCATTCCATCCACGATGTCCATATGCGATGGAAATATGTAAAAAGGAACGTCCACAACTCGTTGAGATAAGTGACGGACACAAATCAGCCTGTTTTTTGAACTCAAAGGAGCGTGTGGAAGATGCAAGAAAATAAAACGGCAATAAATACACAAGAAAAGTTGTTGGAAACGAAAAAGCTACAAAAGGTATTC
>NZ_JBSVZD010000076.1:0-450 GCF_054051725.1 Petrotoga sp. DB-2
TTAAATCCAACAGCAATTTTCCCATTTAATCAAATAGATAAAAATATTATTAATAAAAGTAAAGACATTTTAGATGCGGTTTTAGAAAAGTTTAATAAAATAAAAAACTAAGAAAATCCAAGTATTTATTAGCTAATCTTAAATAATCGCTAATAAATGCCCCTAATTCCTTCTAATCGGATTTGACAAGTAGGTATCATTTTATTATAATTTTTTTGGTTTGAAATTAAGAAAGTTACTTTCTTAATAAGAAAACAAATACTTTCAGTACAAACAGTAAAGTTATTGATTTTCTTAAATATGTAAAAGGTTTTAAAAGAAATTTAAAATGCGTTTTTAGAGTTTCCAAAGAAATCATAAAATACACTTATACAGCTAATCGGTGATATGTCAAGAGGTAAAAATCAAAAAAATTGTTAAAAATTAGCGTAACTGACAATGCCCATACTT
>NZ_JBSVZD010000077.1:0-446 GCF_054051725.1 Petrotoga sp. DB-2
CCGTACTGCCTTCAGGTGTTCCCAACTCGGGTGGCGTGACGGGCGGTGTGTACAAGGCCCGGGAACGTATTCACCGCAGTTTGGCTGACCTGCGATTACTAGCGATTCCAGCTTCATGTAGGCGGGTTTCAGCCTACAATCCATATTACGGAGAGTTTTTCCGGATCCGCTCCACCTTCCGGCTTCGCTTCCCTTTGTCCTCCCCATTGTAGCACGTGTGTCGCCCAGAGTATAAGGGGCACGCTTATCTGACGTCATCCCCTCCTTCCTCCGCCTCGTCGGCGGCTGTCCAATTAGTGTCCCCAACTTTACTTGCTGGTAACTAATCGTAGGGGTTGCGCTCGTTGTGGGACTTAACCCAACACCTCACGGCACGAGCTGACGACGACCGTGCACCACCTGTGTAACCCCCTGCCTTGCGGCAGGCCAGTAGATTTCTCTACCTT
>NZ_JBSVZD010000078.1:0-431 GCF_054051725.1 Petrotoga sp. DB-2
CTTACGTAGTATGCGGTTGCTAAATCATGCGTTATGTACAATACACTTACGTTGTACTTGTCCCTTAAATCTTTGAACAAGTTCACTATCGACATCCTCAACGATGCATCCACCATCGATACCGGTTCATCCGCTACCAACAACGATGGTGTCGTTATGAGCGATCGAGCTACCGATATCCTTTGTAGTTGCCCTCCTGAAAATTCGTTGGGGTACCTTCCTTTTACTTCCGTTATACCTAATCCTACCGCCTTTAGCGCTTCTTCTACCCTTTTTCCATGCCCGTTCTTTGTTATCCCGTATTGTTTCGCTGTGTCGTATAGGTATCTGTCTACCTTCCTCAACGGATTGAATGTTTCAAAAGGGTTTTGAAATACCGATTGTACTTCTTTCATGAACTCTTTTTTCTCTTCCCATTTTTTTAGGTTTAC
>NZ_JBSVZD010000079.1:0-411 GCF_054051725.1 Petrotoga sp. DB-2
TGGTACCTCGTATCCTCTTTCCCTCGCATATTGAGCTGCTCTTAATGTCGCCGTTGGATCGTACGGTTTAAATGGTTTCCCGTTAACTTCTATGTCTAAGGTGAAATTCTTCAACCAATCTTCTAATGGTTCATAGAACCATTCTTGATAAACTGGGATTGAAGGGACGTGAAGTACACCCATGGTTGCAGCACCATCAAACGCTATTCCTATATAATCTACTATATCTATTGCAAGAGTTAATGCCCATCTTACATCTTTTATATTGTATGGATATACATCATTATTGAACACAAGACCTGTTATACAAGGATCCGTGTTTACTATCCATGGATATTCTATTCTGTATCCTCTTGAATATGGATTTCTTTGTATGAGGGCTTTGAATCCTTCGATTGATAATTGTACCAT
>NZ_JBSVZD010000080.1:0-407 GCF_054051725.1 Petrotoga sp. DB-2
ACCCATGGTGTTGCAGCATGAGCCATTTCAAAACCTTTCACGGTTATATAATCTCTCCCAATTTGATCTGGATAAAAACAGGATCTGCGTACATTGATCTCTACTAATTCTTCATTTGGGTTCGCACCATTGAAGTTTGCGTATATAGTTGTTTTTTGATCATCTACTTCCGCATACCAAACATACTTTGTTTGCTCTGGATTTAAAACCGGAACCTTTTTTTGTGTCCAATGGTCTACTGTCTCTGTTCTAACCTTAGGATCTTTTAAATCTTCAAAACTGTTAGCTTCGTAAAACGACATACCGTTTAGATAAACATCTCCTAAATGTCTCTTTTGATCAGTCGTAACAAGCCAATCTCCAAATATTTCTTCTTTGTACGGATTAAAGTCACCAAAAAAAGAGTT
>NZ_JBSVZD010000081.1:0-405 GCF_054051725.1 Petrotoga sp. DB-2
TGATGGATGGGCTCAAGGTCACAATGGCATGAACTATATACTTGCATCCAGAGAAGTAATTGCTGATATGGTGGAGATACATGGTAATGTAAATCCATTTGATGGTATGGTTTTAATTTCATCTTGTGACAAACCTATTCCAGCTCATCTAATAGCAGCAGCTAGGTTGGACTATCCAATTATTTTTGTTCCAGGTGGATCAATGAGACCAGGTCCATATATGACAACTTCAGGTAGGACCGGAGAAATAAGCTTAAAAGAAAAGCAAGGATTAATTGATGATTTTGAGGTCATGCAATATAAAAAGACAGGATGCCCTTCTTGTGGCGCGTGCCAATTTATGGGGACTGCAAGCACTATGCAATGTATGGCAGAAGCATTAGGCTTAGCTTTACCAGGTACGGC
>NZ_JBSVZD010000082.1:0-404 GCF_054051725.1 Petrotoga sp. DB-2
GTAGTATTTGAATTAAAAGAACCGAACTCCCGGTTCCACGCTAATTTTATAGATAGATGGGGAGCATGGAGACCTTTCCCAAAACATATTTTTGAAAAAGTAGAAGATCCCGTATCCTTTGATTTCAATCCTCCTGTAAGCAGTGGTCCATATGCTCTAAAAGATTATGATGCTGCCGGTTATTGGACACTTTGGGAAAAAAGAGAAGACTGGGATAGAACACCAACTGGGATGTTGTTTGGTGAACCAAAACCAAAATACGTACTCTTTTATGCTTATACAGAAGAAACTAATGCAATAGTAGCTCAAGCTAACCATAATTTAGACATGGTACAATTATCAATCGAAGGATTCAAAGCCCTCATACAAAGAAATCCATATTCAAGAGGATACAGAATAGAATA
>NZ_JBSVZD010000083.1:0-403 GCF_054051725.1 Petrotoga sp. DB-2
CACTGGGCGGTAAACTACCAAGCGATGCTACTGGGATACTGGTGGTGGATACTAACACCTGTAATAATATCGATCTTCTTGTTCGTAGCCTTGTACCTACTCTCAACAAGTCTAAGTGAATACTTAGACCCAAGAACAAGGATACAAAGAATCGGTAAGGCGAAGGAGTGAAAAGGTTGGAAGTATTAAAAACAGAAAAACTAAAATCGTATTACATATTTGAAATGCAAGAAGAGAAAAAAGAAGTAAAAGCGGTCAACGATGTAAGTATAAAGATACAAGAAGATGAAATATACGGGATAGCAGGGGAAAGTGGATGTGGGAAAAGCACATTTCTAAAAACGATATGTGGTTTAGCCGAACCGCCACTGAGGATAGTAGATGGAAAGATATACTACGAAGT
>NZ_JBSVZD010000084.1:0-403 GCF_054051725.1 Petrotoga sp. DB-2
CTCCTAGTACGAGAGGACCGGAGTGAGTATGTCCCTGGTGAATCAGCTGTTATGCAAATAGCAGGAGCTGAGTAGCCACACATATAACCGATAACCGCTGAAAGCATCTAAGCGGGAAACGGGCCCAAACAAGAGGCTTCCCACTCGTAAGAGGTAAGGGCAGTCTGAGAAGAAGACGTAGATAGGCCGCAGGTGTAAGTACTGAGAAGTATTGAGCCGAGCGGTACTAATAGCCCGAGGCTTTGGACGAAACTCTATGCACTTGTGAATGAGTAATAGGGGGTGAAGAAAACGATACGGGAAACACCCAGAACCATACCGAACCTGACGGTTAAGCCGTATCGTGCCGATGGTAGTACGCTAAGACGTGTGAGAGTAGGTATCGCCCCCTTCTCTTTTTTTT
>NZ_JBSVZD010000085.1:0-401 GCF_054051725.1 Petrotoga sp. DB-2
TTTTATCCAGATCAAATTGGGAGAGATTATATAACCGTGAAAGGTTTTGAAATGGCTCATGCTGCAACACCATGGGTCCCGCCAACAGCAGATCAACCTGGATTAATTGGAGCAAATTGGAGTAAAGGTTGGATAATTGAAAACAATATTATTCATGATTCAAAATGTAGTGCAATAAGTATAGGAAAGGAAGGTTCGACAGGACATCTATATCATTCAACTCGTAAAGACAAAACTGGGCATCAATACCAATTAGAATCTGTTTTTAGTGCTGAACATATCGGATGGAGTAAAGAAAGTATCGGGTCACATATTATTCGGAACAATACAATTTATGATTGTGGTCAAAATGCGATTGTAGGTCATTTAGGATGTGTTTTTAGTGAAATCTACAATAACCA
>NZ_JBSVZD010000086.1:0-395 GCF_054051725.1 Petrotoga sp. DB-2
GGCTACTCAGCTCCTGCTATTTGCATAACAGCTGATTCACCAGGGACATACTCACTCCGGTCCTCTCGTACTAGGAGCAACCCCCTTCAAGCTTCCTACCCCCGCAGCAGATAGGGACCGAACTGTCTTACGACGTTCTGAACCCAGCTCACGTACCGCTTTAATGGGCGAACAGCCCAACCCTTGGGACCGGCTTCAGCCCCAGGTTGCGATGAGCCGACATCGAGGTGCCAATCCACGCCGTCGATGTGAACTCTCGGGCGTGATTAGTCTGTTATCCCCGGGGTAACTTTTATCCGTTGATCGACGGCCCTTCCCCTCAGAACCGCCGGGTCACTAAGTCCAGGTTTCCCTCCTGTTCGACTCGTCAGTCTCTCAGTTAAGCAGGCTTTTGC
>NZ_JBSVZD010000087.1:0-392 GCF_054051725.1 Petrotoga sp. DB-2
AATCCTTTTAACTCTGTGGCTAACTCACTCAACTCTTTCGCTTCTTCGTTTATCCCTACCGCTTGTTTTACTTGTTCGTCTATTACACTTCTTGACCTTTCTAGTTGTTCACTTATCTCTGTTACCGCTTTCGCTACCCTGTCCATAGCTGTGCTCATCTCTTGCGCACTTGCACTTTGTTCTTCTGCACTTGCAGTCATGTTTTCTATCCCTTGGTCCATCCTTTCTATCCTTTCTTTTATCCGGTTGAAACTTTGTTGTACATTCACCATCTTTTCGTTTATTTCTCCTATCGTTCCTACTACCTTGTTCGTAGATTCGTTCACTTTGTTCGTACCTTGCGTTATGTTGGTTAGTATTTCTGATATTTCATCCGTTGCATTCCTTGACTC
>NZ_JBSVZD010000088.1:0-390 GCF_054051725.1 Petrotoga sp. DB-2
CTAATAATAGGGGTAGTCTCGTTATCGGTAATAGGGATAGCGTCAGCAACGCTCATAATAGATCTAATATATCCACTCTTTGACCCAAGAGTAAGGTACAGATGAGGTGATAATGTTGGAAGGATTCAAAGAACTAATGAAAGATGGAAGGTTCAGATTTGCGTTCATAGTAATATGTATTTTAGCCTTAATGTCAATACTCTCATTCTTCTCGCCATACGATCCACTAAGGTGGAACGTGGTTCCTAGGGACAAACCACCCAGTTGGCCACACATATTTGGAACGACATCGCAAGGGCAAGACCTATTCTGGCAATCTACATTTGCGATAAGGAACTCACTAACGATAGCGTTAATAGCCTCAGGAATATCGAGGGTGATAGCGATAAT
>NZ_JBSVZD010000089.1:0-353 GCF_054051725.1 Petrotoga sp. DB-2
GCGTGCCAATTTATGGGGACTGCAAGCACTATGCAATGTATGGCAGAAGCATTAGGCTTAGCTTTACCAGGTACGGCTTTATCTCCTTCTACCATGATAGATATATTACATACATCAAGACAAGCAGGTAGAAAAATTATAGAACTTATGGAGAAAGGCATTACCGCAAGAGATATTTTAACTCCTGAGGCTTTTAGAAATGCTATTATTGTACATGCGGCAATTGGAGGTTCAACGAATGCTATGATTCATCTTCCAGCCATTGCACACGAGTTAGGTTGGGAATTAGAAGTGGAAGAATTTGATGAGATTAATAAATTTATACCACATTTGTGTAATATAGCTCCAAGCGG
>NZ_JBSVZD010000090.1:0-352 GCF_054051725.1 Petrotoga sp. DB-2
TGGTAGTTTTCTTTAGTAACTAATATTAAAAATCCTCTGTGCGCCAATAATTTTATCGGTTTCTCTGTAAATGGTTCCTCGTGAAATATTTTAGCTGTATATTTTCCATCATCTTCTTCAACAAGTACAGCCATTTTGAGCTTGTTGTCTGATGTAGAATGGTAAAGTATGAAGATATTCCCTAATGAATCGATAGCAAAACTGATAATCTCATCATCTTTCAATTCTTCGACAAATTTAGAGAATCCTCAAAGAAATATCTCTTAAGGTCCCTATGATTGTAAATATAGAGGATATTTTTCCCATCGGCATTTACATTTTTATCAAAGGCAAACTTCGGATAGTAGAGCAA
>NZ_JBSVZD010000091.1:0-335 GCF_054051725.1 Petrotoga sp. DB-2
ACTATAACTTTATCTCCAGCCATAGCAACAGAAGCGGCTTTATTTATCGTTAAAAAAGGATCTTGTTTAGTTCCTAAAGCTTGATCAGAGCCAGTCTTTGCCACATGATATTCCATGTTTTTTAAATCCCCCTTTTTATTTGTACGACTCTTGTTTTATTTATCTTCCTTATTCTCATACAACCAACAACGAACCATACGATTTTCTGTTTGTATTTCTGGTGGCATATTATCTTTACACTTTTCCATAACAAACGGACATCTACCTGCAAACTTACATCCTTTTCTCATGTACTCTTCTGTTTCCAACTCTTTTATACTTATCCGTTCTGTCCA
>NZ_JBSVZD010000092.1:0-331 GCF_054051725.1 Petrotoga sp. DB-2
CACCACCGTACGTACCGTTCGGTATACGGCGGTTCAACAGAATTGATGTCTGTATCCTTTCACATCGTTTCTTCCTCTTTCAGATGTAGAAGTTATACTAGGCGTTTCTACATTATTTTCAGGCTCTCCCCTATCTTCATGTAGGAAACCTTCTAATCGAAGTTGTCTGCCTTTTCCATATCCCTTCGCATCTTTCAAGATTCGAAACCTCCTGTTGTTCAGTCCTTCCTCATCTCTCAATGAGTACTATGACCTCTGCTGACTTCTCAAGATTCAGCCATACATTGCTGTATGGGTTGCCTTAACAGCATATTCTTGAGATCTCCCCAGG
>NZ_JBSVZD010000093.1:0-320 GCF_054051725.1 Petrotoga sp. DB-2
ATAAACCAATTCAAAGAAGGAGACTTAACGGTAAACTTTGAAAGTAAAAGCAAAGACGAAATAGGGCAGATGGCCAATGCTCTATCAGAAATGAGTAAAGAATTGAGAAGATCCATGGGATCAATAAGGCAGGCATCAGACAAAGTAGAAAACGCATCAGAAAGTCTAACACAATCATCACAAGAAAGCAGAAAGAACTCAGAAGAACTCAAAACCCAGATGGACAAGATACAAACAAGTACGGAAGAAACAGCAGGAAACGTAGAAGAAGTAACCGCAGGGGTAGACGAAGTGGCAAAGGCGGCACAAGGTGTATCCCA
>NZ_JBSVZD010000094.1:0-287 GCF_054051725.1 Petrotoga sp. DB-2
TCTTTGAATTTACCGTGACTCTTCTTGTTGTTGAAGAAAGAATTAAAGATAATGGGGTAAGAATCAACAACAAGATAACTGGTATCAAAGATCCCCTCTTTGATGCCTTTAAGGACGGTAAAAACGATAACCTTATCCAAATAAGAAGGACCAAACTCCTTCTTAAAGGAAGAGAAAGTAGCTTCAGAAGGAACGTAATTGATAATAGGATCGAAACCGATGCATTTAGCGAAGGAAGGGTTACTCTTAAGGAAGTGAATCAACTCCCTTACTGTAAACCCCTTAAC
>NZ_JBSVZD010000095.1:0-283 GCF_054051725.1 Petrotoga sp. DB-2
TTGCAGTCATGTTTTCTATCCCTTGGTCCATCCTTTCTATCCTTTCTTTTATCCGGTTGAAACTTTGTTGTACATTCTCCATCTTTTCGTTTATTTCTCCTATCGTTCCTACTACCTTGTTCGTAGATTCGTTCACTTTGTTCGTCCCTTGCGTTATGTTGGTTAGTATTTCTGATATTTCATCCGTTGCATTCCTTGATTCTTCTGCTAACTTCCTTATCTCATCCGCTACAACTGCAAATCCTCTTCCAGCTTCTCCTGCCCTTGCAGCTTCTATCGCTGC
>NZ_JBSVZD010000096.1:0-283 GCF_054051725.1 Petrotoga sp. DB-2
CCGGAAGGTGCGCCTGGATCACCTCCTTTCTAAGGAGAATTAAAGTTTCTACCTCCTCTATCTACTTTTGAGAGAGTAACTTATTTTTATAGTCTAAAACATATAGTCTAATTCGTTTTGTTGGGGTGGTAGCTCAACTGGGAGAGCGTCTGCCTTGCACGCAGAAGGTTAGGGGTTCAAGTCCCCTTCACTCCACCAAATTGTAACAACCCTAAAGAAGGAAGAGCTCATTGACAAGTGCATAGAGAACGTCCAAAGAGAGAAGGGCATACGGTGGATGCCT
>NZ_JBSVZD010000097.1:0-278 GCF_054051725.1 Petrotoga sp. DB-2
TGTTCAGCACTAAAAACAGATTCTAATTGGTATTGATGCCCAGTTTTGTCTTTACGAGTTGAATGATATAGATGTCCGGTCGAACCTTCCTTACCTATACTTATTGCACTACATTTTGAATCATGAATAATATTGTTTTCAATTATCCAACCTTTACTCCAGTTTGCTCCAATTAATCCAGGTTGATCTGCTGTTGGCGGAACCCATGGTGTTGCAGCATGAGCCATTTCAAAACCTTTCACGGTTATATAATCTCTCCCAATTTGATCTGGATAAAA
>NZ_JBSVZD010000098.1:0-272 GCF_054051725.1 Petrotoga sp. DB-2
GAAAGCATAATTCTTGTCATTGGCAGAAGCAGGGGAAACCACGGTGAAGATAGGGACGTTTAGGAAAGTGATAGTATGAGCCTTGTAACCAAGATAAGACATAGCGTTCTTTGGGTTACCGTACTTATCGTAGATAGGTTTAGAATTAGAAACAGGTTTAACGCCGAAATTTGCTTCTAAAGGGGAACGATAGTACTCTTTGTAATCTTTGAATTTACCGTGACTCTTCTTGTTGTTGAAGAAAGAATTAAAGATAATGGGGTAAGAATCAA
>NZ_JBSVZD010000099.1:0-263 GCF_054051725.1 Petrotoga sp. DB-2
GATAGTGAGAAAAACATGGAATTAGGTATGGAAGGGTTAAAAATACTTGTAGAAGAAATGCCTACAATTCCAACTTTTGGTAATCCTGACTTTCTAGCATTAGATGAGTATTACTGGACGAATTATCCCACTGCTGAAAATCCATATATGCTTCCCTATCATCATTTTCCAAACTTCAAATACGTACTCCCCTCGTATAATATGTATAGTTATGAAACTTAAAAAATGGTATTAAAAATCTGTCTTTTGATCTTTTTTATTAT
>NZ_JBSVZD010000100.1:0-254 GCF_054051725.1 Petrotoga sp. DB-2
GCTAACTTCCTTATCTCATCCGCTACAACTGCAAATCCTCTTCCAGCTTCTCCTGCCCTTGCAGCTTCTATCGCTGCGTTTAGTGCCAACAGGTTCGTTTGTTCCGTTATCGAGTTTATCGTTTCTACTATACTTTGTACGTTCTTGGCGTTGTTTGCGAGTGTTTCTACTTCTTTTTGACTTTCTTTTGTCCTTTCTACCGCTTCTTTCACCGCTTGACTTATACTTTCTATCGTTTTGCTTCCTTCTTCTGC
>NZ_JBSVZD010000101.1:0-252 GCF_054051725.1 Petrotoga sp. DB-2
AGCTACAAGGGGGGACACAGGAGGTAAAGCTACCGAGATAGGGTTGCGAATCTTCCAAGCGACGATGCCGAAGAAGCTGGTAGGGAAATCCGCTGGCAGAGGAGGAGTCGTGATGGGGAGGCCGCAAGGCCAACGGTAGACAATCACACTGTCGAGAAAAGCCTCGTGTAGTTAAGATCCTTTTACTGCCCGTTCTGGAAACCGACACAGGTAGACGAGCTGAGAAGGCGAAGGGGAGCGGAATAACCTTCG
>NZ_JBSVZD010000102.1:0-249 GCF_054051725.1 Petrotoga sp. DB-2
TCTTTGAATATGGAATCTTTTATTGGATTAGACATAAGCTTCTCCTTTTGGTTTATTTTTTGTTGTGTTTAGCGCCCTTCCCCAGCTCCCCGCCCGTAAGTGGAGTAAATTGTTCTCTTTACTAATTTAATTATACCATATGTTTTTGAAAGGTGCTATTTTATCACATACCTTTTATAATCCATGTTTATGCCTCCAGGAGATTTTGTACATAGAGTTCTTCAATTCCTATCTCATTTTTTAAGAATG
>NZ_JBSVZD010000103.1:0-245 GCF_054051725.1 Petrotoga sp. DB-2
TACAACGTAAGTGTATTGTACATAACGCATGATTTAGCAACCGCATACTACGTAAGTGACAGGATAGGGATAATGTTTAGAGGGAACATAATAGAGATGGGTGGAGTGGAAGATGTACTGATGAATCCGAAACACCCATACACACAAATGCTGAAAGAATCGATACCTGAACCAGATCCGAAAAAGAAATGGACAGAACGGATAAGTATAAAAGAGTTGGAAACAGAAGAGTACATGAGAAAAGG
>NZ_JBSVZD010000104.1:0-239 GCF_054051725.1 Petrotoga sp. DB-2
ATATGGGAACAATATGTAAAAAGTCACAAAAGAGAATCAGAACAAAAAGGATTCAAACTACCAGTCATAATAGGGATGGTCTTTTACGATGGAAAAGCGAAATGGACATCACCAATGGATGTAAAAGACAAGATAACAAAGATAAAAAACATGGAAGAGTATTTAATAAAAGCAAATTATGAACTAATAAATTTAAGCAGTATAAAAGAAGAAACGATAATAAACATGAAGAAGGCACT
>NZ_JBSVZD010000105.1:0-239 GCF_054051725.1 Petrotoga sp. DB-2
AATGGTTTGTATTTAAGGAAATAAAAGAACGGCTAAAGTTTTTGCCTTTTAGACTGTTAATAGGACTAATTATGACCATTGTATCTGTAATTACCTATGGCATACTGGAAATAAATCTTTAATTCTTGTCTTGCTAATGAAATTCTACAAATTTATAAAGCTAGCTATACACTTAAAGTTTTAGTTATGATTTTGGAGAAGAGCTAGAAGTGCATTTTAATGTAAACCTGTATAATATT
>NZ_JBSVZD010000106.1:0-238 GCF_054051725.1 Petrotoga sp. DB-2
ATCACTATCTTTATTGCCCTTGGTAAACTTAATTTAACTCCAGCTTAATTACCCACTATTTTCGTGATAGAACCAATTTTTAAGGTATTAAAAGTTGGTTAACATACATATTTTAGAGTTTTTAAAGTGTCTATAATACATATTATATGAGGAGGAAAGAGTTTATGGCTACATATTACGAAAAGCAAAAGGCAAGAAAAGTAAGAAAAATATGGGCCCAAAGTGATGCTCTACGTAT
>NZ_JBSVZD010000107.1:0-228 GCF_054051725.1 Petrotoga sp. DB-2
ATTGTTATTAATATACACCGGTTGTTCTATTAACTCAAGCGTTTTAATATCCCAACCTTTTTCATCTACCTTCTTCATGTATTCTTCTAATGATGTTGTATGATTCATATAATGTGATGTCCCAACACCTTCCAATCCATCTTTCCCAATAAAGATATTGTTGTAGAAACGATCATCACCACCGTAAACACAGGCATACCCTGCAACCGTTGTACTATGTGGTCTATG
>NZ_JBSVZD010000108.1:0-225 GCF_054051725.1 Petrotoga sp. DB-2
TGGGATACACCTTGTGCCGCCTTTGCCACTTCGTCTACCCCTGCGGTTACTTCTTCTACGTTTCCTGCTGTTTCTTCTGTACTTGTTTGTATCTTGTCCATCTGGGTTTTGAGTTCTTCTGAGTTCTTTCTACTTTCTTGTGATGATTGTGTTAGACTTTCTGATGCGTTTTCTACTTTGTCTGATGCCTGCCTTATTGACCCCATGGATCTTCTCAATTCTTTA
>NZ_JBSVZD010000109.1:0-225 GCF_054051725.1 Petrotoga sp. DB-2
ACTTGCACTTTGTTCTTCTGCACTTGCAGTCATGTTTTCTATCCCTTGGTCCATCCTTTCTATCCTTTCTTTTATCCTGTTGAAACTTTGTTGTACATTCACCATCTTTTCGTTTATTTCTCCTATCGTTCCTACTACCTTGTTCGTCGATTCGTTCACTTTGTTCGTACCTTGCGTTATGTTGGTTAGTATTTCTGATATTTCATCCGTTGCATTCCTTGACTC
>NZ_JBSVZD010000110.1:0-225 GCF_054051725.1 Petrotoga sp. DB-2
CTCCAGGAGATTTTGTACATAGAGTTCTTCAATTCCTATCTCATTTTTTAAGAATGTTTTTACCTCTTCTTTCTCAAAAGGTCTGGAAATGGTAGAAAAACCTTCTTTATCTCGAGAGATAAGCAGAATGCTTTCTAAATCTGTATGTCTCACCATCTCCGGATTGTGGGTAGTAACAATAATTTGCTTCTTCTGTGATGCCTCTTTCAACATCTGCACAACGCC
>NZ_JBSVZD010000111.1:0-219 GCF_054051725.1 Petrotoga sp. DB-2
TGCCCGGGTAATACGATCACAAATACTAAGTCTAAGGGAAAGGGAATTCACATACACATCGATACTATCAGGGACAAGAACGTTCAACCTGGTAATAAAAGAATACTTCCCATTCATAATACCGATAATATTCTCGACGTTGATAAACAACATGATATGGGCGGTAGGGATGGAAGTAACGTTATCGGTATTGGGTTTATCCAACACAGAAATACCAAC
>NZ_JBSVZD010000112.1:0-208 GCF_054051725.1 Petrotoga sp. DB-2
TAGCGGGAACCACTAGTCGAAGGCAAGGGTGTCCATCGTGAGGTGGAATCTGAAGGAAGCCCAAGGCAAAGTCCCGGTCCGATGAACAAGAACCAGATATAAGGCTAAGTGAAGTGGACGAGTTTGCCATTCAAAACGAAGTCCAATAGCTATCCAGAACTTCACGGAGTAAATCTGGCGGATAGATGGGATGAAAGTTATTGCACTT
>NZ_JBSVZD010000113.1:0-206 GCF_054051725.1 Petrotoga sp. DB-2
TCTGTGGCTAACTCACTCAACTCTTTCGCTTCTTCGTTTATCCCTACCGCTTGTTTTACTTGTTCGTCTATTACACTCCTTGATCTTTCTAGTTGTCCACTTATCTCTGTTACCGCTTTCGCTACCCTGTCCATCGCTGTGCTCATCTCTTGCGCACTTGCACTTTGTTCTTCTGCACTTGCAGTCATGTTTTCTATCCCTTGGTC